>JBIPMC010000461.1:0-4935 GCA_044369345.1 Terrimicrobiaceae bacterium | reverse complement strand
GTTAATGTTAATTTTTACTTCATGGTATTAATCTACTATGAAATACAATTAATAATTGATTTTGAAATATATATTTTCTTTCTGTTTAAAAAATTGTGAGAAACAATCGCCATTTTTTTGTGGACGTTTTTTTATTCTGGCGAACTTCCCCCACTTTGGCGATTATTTCCTACGTAAGGTGAGTACCTATAATACGCTCTTTACCTAACTACCCCCACGCTTGATATTTTTCTTTTTCTACAGATCAAGATTACCTTTTTGCTAACAAATTAGAACTATTTAGTTAAAACTTATTTTTGCTGTTTAATTATAATTTTTATACCGCTTTATTAATTATTGTTTGTATAAAAATTATTTTTATTTAGCTCAAGATTATTTACTCAGTACATTGTATTTATTACGTTGATCAAGAACTTTTTATCCAATTGACTATTTTTTTTTAATAAGTCAGGCTTTCTGTTTCTGCTGTGGGGTTAGTACCAACATATTTCAAGTATATCGGTAAGTGGATCAGGACTAATGTTATGTGTACCATCATTCCTTTTATTGATAATTATTATCCCGCACCAAAGATCAAATAACTAATCATTCTAGTTAAGATGCCGCTGAAGCAATCAAATCAATGTCCAAACTGTTCTAGGTGGTTCAATAGTTCTCGATCATTAAAATTGCACATTACCTCCTGTCGTCAGAAGCATTTCGGTGTTGAAGAATTGTATCCAACAAACGTTTCCCAAACCAACAAATCAACTAATGGAAATACCGACGACAATGACTCTCATGTTGATGATGCCAACGAGCAAAGTTTTGTGACTGAGGATATTGTTGATTATGGACATTTGTTTGAAAACACCGACAATAGATCTCATTCTGATAATGAAGAAACAACTTCAGATGAATCAACTGATGTTTGTTATCAGCTCGGTAAAAGGACGAATGCAATTACAAAATTGCAAGTCAGGCTCAACGACATAATCAATAATCACAAAGCTTCTTTGAAGATGCATGATGATCTCGTGACAATATTCAATGAATATATATCGTCACCTAATTTTGACAAATACGCAAAGTTGAAATCACGAAAATCATTCATTCGTGACATGGAGAATGAATTTAATGTATCCCATCTACGGCCAAAACAAATGAATGTATCACTACACGACGGATCACAAATCACTGTTCCTGTTTTTGATGCAAAGTCAATGATCATGGATATTCTTACCAACGATAGCTGTATGCAGCCTCAAAATATTGCTACTGGATATGACTTATTCTCCGGAGATGTTAACAATCTACATCCGGACAATCAAAAATATGGTGAAATACACACTGGTGATTGCTGGTTACCTGCAAGGGATATATTTTGTCCCAAGGTAAAAAATGAATTCAACATGCCAGCTGCATTAATCATATTTGGTGACAAATCACACACCGACTTACATGGAGCATTGGCATTAACACCCATTATATTCACCTTGACTATGTTCAATCGCCAGGCTAGAAATAATACTCATTTCTGGCGTCCACTTGGTTACATTCCCAATCTCACGCATGGAAAAAATAAGGCTGATCGAACAAAAACATCCGACAAAATACAAGATGAACATAACTGTCTTGCAATGGTTTTGAAGTCTGTGAAAGATTTACATAGAAAGGGAGGTTTTGCTGCCACAGTCATGGGACGGCAGGTTACAATAAAGGTTTGGATTCATTTTTTCATTGGCGATACTGAAGGCAATAACAAGTGGCTAGGCCATTACCCCGGCAATAGAAAGGGAATATGCCGACCGTACAGAGACTGTAAGTGTGAATTTGATCAATTATGCTGTGTCAATCCTCAGTGTGAGTATACAACTCTTGACGATATGAGACACGCCAAGAGAATAAAGCGCTATGATGAAAGAAAAGGTCAATTGCATTTTCAAAAGATTTCAAGATATGACATATGTAATGCACTGTCAGACAAATTTCTGCCCTTGTCTGATCTAATTCATGGTCCGTATCGAATGACGCCACCGGAACTATTACATACATCTGGAAGTGGAATTATTTTGTACATGTTTGAATCATTGCGAATGCAGATTGGAAATGGGAAAGACAGAGATGAGATTGACAAACTGCATATTCGGATATCTTTGTCTATCCGTCGCCAGAGTGAACGTGATTTCCCACGTGGTGCTATGCGTAACGGTCTCATAGATGGAACAAAATGCCAAGCTGAAGAGAGGAGAGGAAATCTATTCCTATTACTGTGTATTGCACATACCATTGAAGGCTCGGAAATATTACGTAATGGAATGCAATTAACAACTCACAAATGGAAACGTTGGATTGAGTGCATTAAGTTGTATCTATCTATGGAAGAATGGTTTCACGATGCCAACGACAAGATGGAGGTTGACAGTGCAAGAGAAATGATTGGAGAGGTACTAAAAATGGTTCAGACTTTTTTTCCAAGAGAGGAGAAGACTAACGGTTACTGCATACCCAAAATGCATGCAATGACAAAATTCCAATCATACATAAAGAGATATGGCAGTGCAATAAATTTCTATGGTGGTCCTGGTGAAGCAGCACACAAATATTTCGTTAAGGCACCTGGTCAGAAAACACAACGTAGAGTCAGTGAATTTGCTGTTCAGACTGCAAATCAATGTTATGACATGATAGTTACCAAGCATGCAATGACATCAATAGGAATGGAGATGGATCGAGTTGCTATTATCAGAAATATAAATAAAGAAGAAGAGAAAACTGATGAAGAGATAGGGATAGGAATCGATGATGTCTCTGTTATTTTTTACGGCAAATACATATTGTCAGTCACTAAGGAGAATCTTGAATCTATGAACAGAGGCGACAACATCTATGTTAGTTGGTTATCAGATAAGAATAACGTCAAACAGGATAACGATATGTTTTCCTTAAATGATGAGATAGTGAGATATATTGCTGATAAGGTGACAGAAACATCGATAGTGACGGGATATACAAGAGCGACTATCACGAATATGGATGGTGAAAAAGTTATATTCTATTCACATCCGTGCTTTCAGGGTACGTCACGATACGACTGGGCATATGTTCATTTCCAAGAAATATCAGCGAATGGTACTGAGAGGGAAAGCTACTATCCATCACGTATTCTCGGTTTCCTGGATTTCAATGGCGGAAACACAGAAGCAATTATTCAATGTGCTAGCAAATCGTTACTTTGGTCAGATGTTGAATCAGATTTCTTTTCAAGAATCAGGATTGATAACACTGACAATCTTTCGATTGTCAGTGTACCAATTTCGGCATTGGTTCACCCTCTATGTGTATTTCCAGATTCATTTATTGATAGCAATGAATCCTTCTTTGTTTTATTGCCTAAGAGAAATTGGAGTCGGTACTTTGGAAGAAAAATCAACAATGAATGTATAAATCTTTAATTATTTTTAGATGAATGAAGTAATTCGATAGTTGCTGCTTGGTCTGACGTGAGTTGTAGCTTGTTATTGTTCATACCAACAACAGCTGTCTTTAAATAAACAGAAGCACACATTACATTGTCTTCCAATCGGCATCTGGAGGAAATACAGTGTGGAATGAGAGCATTAAACATGAAGTAATCTCCCGGACGTAGAGGAACCGCCACTCCCAGTGTGGGAAAACAGAAATAACATATCACGTCATCCTCAAGGTTATATGCATCTTTTCCCTTCAGAAACACCTGTGAAATGCTCATAGTAAAATCCGCATCAGTATGACAGCGTAGAAACACATTGGTACCAAATGCTATGCCACCAAAAAATTCAGCAGAGAAAGAAGAAGACGCATCACCAGAACACTGAAATGTTTTGAAAGGTACCAATTTCTTCGCATGAGAATTGTGACTGATGACTGCATGATCAGCAAACTCTCTGAATGCGATCTCGGCACGTTTCATCATCCAGACCAAGGATCTCCAATGACATTGAGGAAGATTATCCATGAATGGTGGATTGTCTCTAACGGTGTTGGAGTTTCGGGAAGGCTGAGGTCCAACACAAGCATAAGTGACTTGCTTACCATAATCAGTAAAAACACGTTTCCGATCGCTGCGTGACAGGGCAACTCTACGGAGCTTCTCACATTCATGCAAGGAGCCATAAATGGTAGATAAGCCACATGCTGATATAATATCCAGTGAGACTTTCCGGGGTAACAGAATGAATGGGGAAGCACCATTAATTTTGGGAAAGGAAAGACCAAATTGATGATCAGTGACATCTGGAATATATAACTGTCGAACATGAATAGATCGCCATTTGATTCCATCTGGTGGTCTGATTGGAGGTGTAGAATCGTCTCCACCATCAAAAACTATAATATCTGAGTCGATTTGATTGGGTGACAATAAAACCTGGGTGGGTGGAACTCTGATTTCATGAAGCATACGGTCCTGCTTACGTTGCTTCTTCCGAGCACGGCGAATACGGCGATGAAATACAGTTGGTGACATGACTTGTAAAGATGCAGCAGCAGCACACTGTGTGCGGAGAGAGGAGTTGGCACAGGATTTGGAGAAGACATGGACCCAAGGGGGTGGGGGAGCCAATAAACTGTAGGAGGGAAAAGGTGACTGTCGATCCTTTTCCGTACTCTCCGTCAATCTATCAACAGTGTGGCAGCTAGACCCGGACGAGACAATTACTTGTGTCGAGGGGTCGTAGTGAACACTATCACTGTTGATATTTTGGGAAGAGACAGGATGGGGATGACAGGACCTAATCCCAGAAACAGGACCCCGAAAATTGTTAGGAGATACCAAACTAGAACTTTTTAATAGATCAGTACGTCTGCCTTGTTCTGGAGGAAGAATCATATATGTCAGGAAGTGAAATAACAATATGGAATCAAAAAGGAAATACAATAAAGACTAACCTGATACATTAAAAAAACAAATAAGGT
>JBIPMC010000455.1:0-4951 GCA_044369345.1 Terrimicrobiaceae bacterium | reverse complement strand
TCCTGAAATGCGACCGCGTTACGGAAAACTCCGCTCCGCTCCCTTTTCCGTAAGTCAGGAATGATTTGGTGATGTCGGCAATTTACAGACGAATTGTTGCACTACCGAATTCACTTCAACCCGAAAATGGATTTTTAGACAGGAGAACAGGCTGAAGAAGATTCACAGAAGCGGCTTATGAAAGCGGTGGCTTGGCCAAAAAGATCCGTTGCGATGAGGAGCAATTTATTTACCCTCTGTGCGCTCTGTAGTTAATTCTGCTGGATTCGGGTTCAAAAGCCGGATTCGGGCTTAGTGGCGGAGATCATTTCGATGAAGCGCGAAACATAACGGATAGCGCGATCTCGCAAATGAAAAATAAGCTGTTTTTGAGTCGGCTGGTCCCAGGAAAATCTACGCGCGCCAAGCCTGTCAGCGCAGGAGCCGCTTTTTCAAATCCGCTGGCAGGGCATTGGAGGATTGGACGAAGAGCCTTGCGGCATTGGGATCGGTTTGTCTCCAATCGCTCACAATTTTTTCTATGATCAAGCTTCGCTCGGCGGAATCGGAAATCCTTGTGGCCCACTGGGCGGCGTTGCCCGGATCCGCCTTGGCGATTTGGAAGCTGAACGCAGCTATGGCGGAATCGCGTGTTCCCGCCTCCCCGATGGAGCCGATCCATTGTGCCGCAGCGGCGGGGTTGGACTCAGCCCATATGGTCGAAACTTCGAAGATGGCTTGTCTGCGGACATCGGAGTTCGGGATAGACGCTGCCCAATTTGATGCGGCCCCAGGATCGAAACCTGCCCAGCGACGGCTGATATCAGCCGTCAAACCTAACCCCGAGGAATCCACGACATGAATAACCGGCCTTGCTTCCTCGCTCGACAGCCAGTCGGCTGCCGCCACCGGATCCATATTGGAAAATCTGTCCATGGCTTCACAAATAAAATGAACTCGCAGGTTTGGGTCGGCAATACTCTGCGCGTATTCAAGCGCGGAGCCGGGATCGCGAGCCACCCAATTTCCTGCGAGCTGCTTCAATGCTTCGCTCCGTGTCTGCAAGGATGGCTGCTTCAAAATCCAGGCACCGGTTGCTGCGGGATCCGAGGCGGACCAGAAGTTCACAATCTCTTCTGTTGCGGCTTTTTGGAGCTGTCTCGGGAGCCCCTCGGCCCATTTCAAAGCGGCGTCCGGGTTTCCTTTGATAAAATTTTTCGCCACGGCGGAGGTTGCCTCCATTTGTGCCGAGCCCAAAGGCAGTGCATTGATCGCACCGGAGGCCATCACAGGGTCGGTGGATGACCAAGTGGTGAAGATCTGCCCTATCGCCGTGTCCCTCGCGAGCGAGGTCTCGAGATTTGCTGCCCACTGCGCGGCGCCGGCCGGGTCGGTTTTTGCCCAAGCTTTGGAGGCTGTTTGCAAAAGCTCTGGATTTCCTCCTTGGGCGAGAGCATCGGCGGCAAATTGAGACGCGCCGATTGGATCAAGTGCGGACCAGCGGTTCACCAACAGTTCCTCCATTTCCTCCGTGGCCGCCGTCGCCAGCACCCCATCCATCGCCTGCAGGCGGGCTTGAACCTCAGCAAGCGAGAGATTCGCGATGTCGTTGGCTGGGTTGGATGAAAGGGCGGGCTGGGGTTGGTGCGAAACCTTGGCGTGCCGCTTTGTTTCTAGAGTATCCTTCTGTGGAGCTAGGGGAATGGCTTTGAGGCCGAGACTTTCGACATTTTCCGGGTTTCCTTGCGTTCCGGAAGCGATGGGGCCACCGGTTTTCGAAAACGGGTTACCCACAAAGCAGCCCGCACAAAATGCCAACCCGCAGAAGAGAATAAAAAAGAGGGGCTTTTTCATGCCATGAAGAGTTGTTGTCAGATTCTTGATATGTGGAAGTGGATCTGGGGGCAGTGTTTATTTTATTACAATGATACGCATTAACCCGAATCCAGCAGAATTAACCACAGAGCACGGAGCACAGAGGGTAAATAAATTGCTCCTCATCGCAACGGATCTTTTTATCCAAACCACCGCTTTCATAAGCCGCTTCTGTGAATCTTCTTCAGCCTGTTCTCCTGTCTAAAAAACCATTTTCGGGATTAACTCAAAAGCCCATGACGCCGGAGATGGCCTGGGAAGGCGTGGTCATTGACTCGTAAGTCATGACACCGAGCTGGCCATCTCTTTGCCTGCATCAGGCGCGGAATGCAAAGAGTCCGCATGCGGACTGGCTTGGAGCGCCCGATGCAGGATCGTGCGCAACCCTTCATCCAACCGCCGGTGCAACGCGAAGGGGTGCAGAGCTGCCTTTTCTTTCCTCATCCTTTCCTTCATATCGCCGCGCTCACAACCGGGGGCGCCAGCAGTCGTTAAAATGGCGCCGTGACTTGTCATGCTTGCCCTTGAGCTTTGCGCTATCCCGACTTTTTCCTCTACCTTTGCCGAAGGCAGTAAGTAGTGGTGGAGTCGCTCCCAAGACTCTTGGTAGAGGTCTGGATCCGAATCAGGCGACATGAAAGCTTGATCCTGTATGGCTCGGACGAATCAAGGCGGCCTGAAATAAATTGGCCAATGGAAAACAGGATTTTGAAGATAGAAAATTTAAAAATCAGATTGCAACCTACCAGAAAGTAAACTTGCAAAAGCCGTTTTTTGAAAAGTCGCGTTTTTCGACAAGTCGCAAAATAAAATCATGAAACAGTTTAAACCGCCCTATTGTAAAAAACTAAAAGAATGTGCAAAAAATATTTGCACATTCTTTTAGAGTTTAAATTAATGTATTTTTGTTTACGCTATGCCGATAATCGCGTTTTTATATGATTTAATTTGCTGATCTATACTAATCCATAAGGTAATATAAATCTAACAAAATATATCATTTAACGACTTCTATGGAATTAATCCTAATCTTGCCAGCGCTGCCATCCCCAGCATTTGCCCAAATCTTGACTGTTTTCCCCACGAATTTTCTAAGATTTATACCAGTCCCGAAAGCATTAATACCTAACTCATGTGACATAAGATCGGTAGATACATAAGTGCTCTTAAAAAACCCCGTTCTCCCTAATGTGGCTAGAGATACCGATGTAATATAGCCTTGGTATTGGCAAGCCACCCATACATTGGCTTTTTTATCTATATAGGAAGAAGAAGTTTTTAAGGAAGGTGTTGGCCTAGTTGTCGATATGGCATGCGAGCTTGAAGCGCTTAGCAATAAAAGCATAACTGCTAAGAAAGAGATTATGCTTTTTGGTGAAAGGTATCGTTTTTTTGGGTTGATTACATTGATCATTTTTTTGGGTTTTTGGGTTTTTGGGTTTTTTGTCTCTGCCGTGATGGCTTCGAACAAAAATTTCCCTAACAGGAGCTCGAAGGCGGAGCAAGAATATTTTTTTTGTAAAAATTCAGAATTAGACTGGGCAGTCCGGGTTCATATTTAGGGCGGATTGAAAAATATCACCCCATTTTCCATCATGTTATTGGCTCGCTAAGTGCTGCGATGTTTTTAACATGAAAGCATGCCAGACATCATTTTTCGATGAAAGCAAGAGGCTTGCTGCTTTGAGCCGCTTGAATGACCCTTTGGAGGAACTCGGTAGGCATATTGATTTCGAGATGGTTCGTGCTGTTTTGACCGCCGCCTTGCGGAAGGCAGAGCGCAAAAGCCCCGCCGGGCGCAAGCCTCTGGATGTGATTCTCATATTCAAGGCCTTGATTATTCAGCGTCTTTTCAATCTCAGCGACGGCGCAATTTTAATTCTGTAAAAGTGAGCGGTTAATTTTGGGGTAGGTCAGCAGGGTTCATGTTGAGGTAGGATTTGACGGTGAGCCACTCCTCGTTGATTTCGCAAAGGAGAGCGGAGGTGAGACGGAGAAGGGAGGCTTCGTTTGAGAAGAGGGAAGCGAGGCGGGTCCTGCGCTTGAGGTCCTGGTTAACGCGCTCAAGGGCATTGCTTGTGCGCATGCGGCGCTGGTGGGGGATCGGGAGAGAGAAGACGGCGTAGCCCCCAGGATTGAAGAGAGGCCAGGAAGTTGCGCCAGTGACCCTCGGCCTCGCTGAGGGCGGCGCTGACACCGAGAACGGTGTGTTTCCCATCGGGGCCGATCCCGATGGCGATGAGGACGGCGCAGTCCAGGAGTTGGGTGCCCTGTCGGACTTTTTCGTATCTGGCGTCCAAAATCATGTAGGAACAACTTCCCAGAGGGCGATCGCGACAGGATTGGAGTTCGGCATCGAGTTTGGCGGCAGCAGCGCTGACCTGGGTGGAACTGACGGAATGCCCGCAGAGTTCCTCGACGATTTTGGTAACTTTGCGAGTCGAGACGCCTTGGACATACCTCTCAGCCAGAGAGAGCATGAGGGCTCATTCGCTGCGGATGCCTTTTTCGAGGGCGCTGGGATAAAAGCTCACGCCGTCGCGAACCTGGGGGATACGGAACTGGATGGGGCCGACACGGGCGGCGAGGGTTTTTGGTTTGAACCCGTTGGCGCGGCCCAAGCGGCTATCGCAGCGCTCGTAGGGACGGGCTTGGAAGACGGCGCAGCGCTCCTGAACCATGGCCTCATCGACGAGGAGGCGCAGGCCTTCGGCAAAGCCGGAAGAGCCCTCAGAGGTGAGCAGTGGCAAAACGGTGTTCAGAAGATCAGAATCGATGTGGTTGGTCATGTGTGTGTTTTTGTTGGATGTGTTTTGTTGCACCCCAACAGGAAACCACACTGGCCAGCTCCCGGCGAACTTCGCGCAAGCCCTTTCCGGGGCCGACTGCGTTCGGCTCGCTACGCTCGCCTTCACTCCGTCGGCCCCGGAAAAGGCGCTAAGATCGTGAAGAGCCCAATTACAGAAAAAACTTTACACCCCCGATGCCTCTATATGGCCGCTCACACCGCAGCGAACTGCAACACCGTTATTGCCGCCTATGTCCAAGGTTTGCGCGACAGGGGCAAGCCCTACAAATGCGCCATCGTCGCCGCTAT
>JBIPMC010000392.1:0-4953 GCA_044369345.1 Terrimicrobiaceae bacterium | reverse complement strand
ATTCTGGTGCAACCATACCGGGAACAACATCAGAAACGGCTGCAACTAACACAACACCATCTACAACTACAACTGGATCTATTGAAGTTGCAACACCTACACCAACAGATACACAACAAACAGTCGGTGACCAACCAACACCAACGATAGTTCAAGACAGAACATTTTGGTATGTAAGATTGGGATCATTAGTTGAATTTGCAAATAACTTAATACAACAATTTGATCAAACGTATCAAGATAAAAATATTTTTTACAGTTTATTTACAATGCAAGCTTTTAATAATGAAACACAATATAACCCAATAGTTAAATCAGCAAACCCAATAGATGTTTATTTTCCAGATAAAGAAATGGGAAAGTATGGTAATATACAACCATTTAATATAGATGCCCATCAATTTTTACGTCAATTTGGTAGATGGGATAGTAAAGCTAACAAACGTACAGTAAAAAAAGAAGAAGATATTATTAATATTGGTAATATATTAGTTGGTACTGATGTTATAAAACGAATATATGAGGTTTTCGTTGAAACCGGTGGTAAAAACATAGCTTTAAAAAATATAACAAAGTTTTTTGATGATATACTGGGTATAATATCAGCAGCAACAGGTGACATATACGAGTTCACAACTATATTATTTGATGAACCACAACGCTTGCTTAACGCACCGTTTAGTTATGGTATAACAGAAACCAGACAACGAGCTATTCTATCGATTGAAGACACGAATTTAGGTTCAAGAGTTACTAGTAAAGATGGTGAAAATACGGTTACGCCATATCAATTAGATGCAACTGTTATAAAACCATTATTAAAAAATGTAACAGTAGTATCCAAACCATCTAAAGAAATGGCATCTGCTGCTTATATAGCTGCTAGAGGTGGTAGGTCATTACTGGAAGATAAAGCGGGTGGATCTGGTCTAGTAAACTTAGATACACAAATTAGTTTAGGGGGTTATCAAAACATTGAAGAATATAAAAAACAATATGCGATTACCTTAAATGATTTAGAAACAAATGGAGTATCTTTAGCCCAGTCTGGATGGAGTACTGCATGGTCAGAGACCTTCCGTGGTAATTTAATAAAATATAAAAGATTAGCAGGTGGTATGCCTTTGGAATTAACTTCTGACGCTCATTGGTTGAATAAAGCAATATACCCAATAGAATTTAATTTTACAATAGATGGTATACATGGTTTTAAATTCGGTGATGTTATAAAAACATCGTTAATACCTAAACATTATAATGTTGATTGGGATATATCATTTACAATAACTAAAATAGGACACAAAGTCACTCCTAGTACTTGGGAAACAACTGTACAGACTGCTGCTAGATTGAGTAGAGACGCACCAGGATTCTATGGATCAGACAATAAAGGACGGGTGTAATGACAGGACGTAAGCGAACATATTATTCAGCGGAACAAATTGAAAAAAATTTGTATACGTATGGTAAACAATGGATGACATTGGATGACTGGAAAGAATATATTGGTTTTTATCATAAATACTCCACGGGTGAGGTGTTCAGTGAAACAAACTGGATGCCTGGTACTTCGATGAAATTGGTTCCGTATAGAAACAGATCCGATGATTATTTTAAATATGTGGATTTAGTTGAGTACACCACAATAGGTAAAAATAAATTAAAAATAGTTGGTAGTGACGTCACGGAAATGGGTAATTTTAGAACACCACTTCCAAATAAAAAACAACCAACCCCATCTGATATTAAACGTGGACAGATGCATAGGTTTTTTATTTATAAGAGAAATGAACCAAATCGTGTATTTTATGAAATAGATCAAGACCAAGTTTCAACTTATAAAATGAAAAGAGATGGTATAAATCAAGTTTTATATGGATTGGAGGAAATATCTTGGAAATTAACAGGTCCAGAATATGACGAATATTATAATGGGATATTGATGGCTCCAGGTGTTGTTGATACTAATTCTAGAATTATGTTGAAAATGTCAAATAAATTTAGTATATTTACAAATATAGTAAATAATCCACGTGAATATACGGTATATGATGAGAATTTTCAATAATCTATAAAGTTATTATATGTTTCAAGAGACACCCTGTGTTTGTATTCCTTTATTATCAAACACAAATAAACATGCGTCAGAAAGTGCCGTAATAGGTATTTATTTTTATTTTACAAATAATACGGATAGATACATAAATTTTACTCACCCGGATGAATTATATTCTGACATCGCTTTATTTAATATACGATTACACCCATCATCACTCGTATTCAATAAAAAGGCAATGCTTTATCATGGATTCAAAGACGGTATTGATTTGAATTCTTATTTACATTATTATATGAGTGATAATATAAACCCAAAGGAATTTTATCCTAAAGGTATGGAATTATTATCTAATAAATTTTCCAGATTAGAAGAATTGGGTAGTATAATACCACTCGCAAATCAAATAGAATGGGCGAAAAAGATTTCAGAGTATATTATGCAATTTAAACCATTTCATAATGAAGACGGAATCAGTCAATACTGCATTAATTATTGTAATGATTTCACTGATATATTTTATGAAATAGAAAAAAACGAAATAATTGTGGGAGATGAGATTAAGAAACAAAATTATATGTGGTATACTGCAACTAGTAGACCGAGTAATGCATGGGATGGTTTCAACTTTTCGGCAATGAATAAAAAAGACGGTAGTAGAGACAAAATTCGTTCACGGTTCAATGGTGGTAAAATTGTTCAATTTGATTATGATGCATTTCATATTAAACTATTGGCAAAGATATTAGAATATAAATTTGAAAAACATCCATACGAACAAATAAAAGAAGAGTTGGGCATTAACATAGAATATGATGAGTTTAAATCAAAAATATTTCAAAATATTTATGGTAATATAACACATGAATTCATAAGCCATCCATTCTTCCAAAGTGTTCAGGCCGTAATAGATGAATTATGGAACCAATACGAACTGCATGGTGGTGTTGATTCACATTTTTATGGTAAAATATTTAGAGATATTAAAGATGTAACACCGAATAAAGTTTTTAATTATATTCTACAGTCATTAGAAACAGAATACAATGTCCGTAAAATAAAAACTATTTTACCGCATTTGAAGGATAAAACATCGGTATTTATGATGTACATGTATGATGCTTTTATTTTTGATATACACCCGTCTGAGATGGGTTTAATTAATATATTACGTTCTGCGTTTGAGACTGATAGTATGTCAATAAAAATTTACATCGGAGACACCTTTGGGGACATTAAACAAATTTAATCTTATATTTATATGTAATATATATATATAATAAAGAAACGAGAGAGTGGTATTGAAAACACAGTTAGTATGTACTTTTACCAAAAAATATCAAGTGGATGCCACTATAAATGAAATAAAAGAAAATTTTCCATTATTAAATAATAAAATATTCATGTTTAAACCTCTAGAAATTAAAGAGGATTTCATGCTTTCATATAATGTTATAATGGATTCATATAAAAAGTTTTTACCGAACTCAATAATGGTTCACCAAAAACGTGAGACCAACACGATATACACCATAAATGCCCTAAACGAATTGATTATGAATTTAAATAACGGTATATTAGATAAATCATATAAAATAGAATGGGAACGCTATAAGAACTGTGCTCTTTTGAAAAACAAAGACGGGTTCAGAGTAGTTAAAATACTATTGGTTAAGGTATATTCTTTTTAATTTACATATTTATAGTATATAATACATCTTGGTAATAATATGAAAAAAAATAATTATAATACGTTAGTAGAACGAATAACTGATCGTATCATGCTAAAATTAATGGAACGATTGGAAGTTAATGAGGGAACTGGATTTGAAACCATATTCGATGAATTAAAGTCTGAAATGGAAAACATTTCTATATTACCGGACAATAAAATAGATTTAACCAAATATGAAGAAAAGGCTATAATAGAATCCCTTAAAAAAATGGGTTATGGCTATAAAAAAGCTATTGGTAATAAATTACATTTCTTCAATAAAGAAACTAGCATAAGTTTGTATCTGTTACAAGGTAAAAATATAATATCATTAGTTCCATAGGATTACATATGAAAGATAATAAAGAATCATTGAAAGAAGAATTGGGAATAACAACCACTAGTTTATTTAAGTATTTCGCTTTAATAGACTCTATAGAGATATTGGAAAATAATCGTGGTATGTTACTGTACCTTTTTCCCGAAATAAAAGCTGAGAAGATACGTTCTTGGTATAGATATTTATACGATTCTGATTTATATTCAAATAAAGAGTTAAAGAATAAATTAACAGAATTAAGTTCTAGGTTTTATGGCGATGAAACTCTAAAAGTATTATACCGTGCATTAAACAAATTAATATCAACAACTTTTCCGGAAGCTGATAGAGCAGAACGCGAATCTGATGTTAGACGGTTGGTTAAAAAAATAACAGTATATATTAAAAATAGATTAACTGATGACGATAAAAAAACTGTAGATACTGCATTTCCTTTATTAGATTCTGTAAGTAAAATTATAACAAAAAATATAATAAATACATTAGATACACATACCGAAAGACCAAAGGAAGTAGATGATTCCGATGAGGATTACGAAGAACCGGTATCTAAAAAAGATGCAAGCGATGAAGAAGAAGCCGGTAAAGAACCTAAAAAGGAATCTTTACACGATAACTTTTACAAAAGAAAATTGAAAAAGAAAATAAGAGAAATGATTAGAACTGCTATTATAGACAAAAAATTCTCTTCTAAATAAAAAAAATAAAATAAAATTTGCATATTACACATTAAATCAATATATTTGTACTCATTAACTGAACATTAAAAAATATAAGTTCAGCATTACTTATTAATCATTATTGGAGCTATATCATGGCTATTAATTTAGACGCGATTAAGAG
>JBIPMC010000440.1:0-16052 GCA_044369345.1 Terrimicrobiaceae bacterium | reverse complement strand
AGCTTGCTATATATAAGAAATAAGACATATTTTTGAAAATTATGGCAAAATACTCTCTCTTTCCCCTGTTCCCTGCCCTTACAGACGACTTTTTCAGCAAAACCTATGTACAACAGTCAAACTACTTTTATCATGCAATTTCCCCTCCAGCCAGTTTTTTAGCTGCACCACTAGCGCAAAATTCAAAAGTCTGATATGATGGCTTTATCAGCGGGTGAGTAGCTCAACGGTATACACTTATGCACTCTATAAAGGTTTGTGAGTCTGTGTTTCGTTGATTTCCCAAACACCCAGTATGTAGTTTTCCCTCATTTTTCCCCCACTTGGGAAGCATACTACGAAAAAAGTATTTTAGTAAATAAAAAACAGAAACTCCTGTTGTCTGTTCAACATGACTTATTACCACAAACGCTGAAACCTTTATACAGCCAGCAAATCACTTATTACCACTTAGAAAATATAAATCTGTTATACTTACAACCATAACTGCTGAAACCTTTATATAGCAACAAAACACTCACAAGCAGCTAAGTATAGTCAAATAAAAATTATTAGTTTCGTTCGGCATGAAACGCCTGAAACCCTTATACAGCCAGCAAATCACTTCGGACACCAAAGAGCTAGAAGACGATTAGGAACTGTTGCAGAGGCACAACAAAAAACGGCTGAAGTCCTTACTACAACTGGTGTTAAAGCCGTTGCATTGATAGGTGAAGATTTAATAGCTGAGTGGCTGCAAGGTGTCAACCAAGATACTGAAAAACTGCTGAGGTGCTTACCGCTAAGGGATTACAAAGTGTCAACCTTTTATATGTAGACCTTATGTGTCTGTTGACACTACCATTTTATTAACGGATCTGTAAGACCACTAGAATCACTTGTTACCACTTAGAAACTATAAATATTTTATACTGTCAAGCAGAATGGCTGAAACCTTTATATAGCAGGCAAAACACTTGCAAGCACCTCAGTATATTAAACAAATAATTATTAGCTTCGTTCGTACCTGAACGCCTGAAACCTTTATATAGCAACAAAACGCTTCGTACCAGCCTGTTGCCTGAACTGTCAAGCAGATCGGCTGAAACCCGGATAGAGAAGGTTTAATAAACGGACTGTACTTAGATGCCATCATGTGTCTGTTGAAGCTCCTTTTTTAAAATGGATCTGTAAGACTGCTAGAACCACTTCGCAGTAAGGCTATGCCAGAAGCTCTAGAACCCTTTGCCAGCGAGACCCCAGAGGATTTATCACTTCGCAGTGGTGGATAACATCAAAATTTCAATATCTTGAAGGACACTTTCTGCGTGGCTAGACAATACTACCGGCGAAAGAGCAGAAAAATATAACTATTTGTGCCGCAAAATCTAATAATAATTACTTAAAAAAGCTTCCGCACTCTCTCCTGAAGTGTTACAATGATAGTATAAGCAGCATAAATGAAGGGTGGACTAAACACCCCGCATCCAATAGCTGCTTTTGTAAAACGAACCCCACATACAACAAGGATTCACATGACTACTTTAGCATCTTCCTCTCCATCTCCTCAAATTGAATTAACTGACTTAGTGACCGGTCCAGAAAACGAGCTATTTATTGACTCAAGAATTGTAGCCGCTAAGTTAGATGTTAACCACTCAGATTGGGTTCAAGATACAGTCAAGAAGTACCAGACCCAGTTGGAGCAAGAGTTTGGAATACTCCGGTTTCAAACCGGAGAAATAAAAGGTAAAGGGCAGCCAGAAAAGTTTGTCTATCTCACAGAAGACCAAGCTTTATTCCTCTTAACACTTTCCAGAAACTCAAGAGTAGTTGTTCAGTGCGAAGCTAATTTAGTTAAAACTTTTGCACAAGCTAGACGGGACTTGGAAGGTCGGAACAAGCCACAAGAGACCATTAAACTACCTACAGACCTGCTAGAGTCCTTGAAGCTTTTAGTAGTTGTAGAGACAGAGAGGAAAGCTTTAGCCGCTGCTAATGAAAAGCTACAAGCTGCCACTGCTGAACTTCAAGCTGTCAACGCTGAACTAGCACCTAAAGCTGAAGCGGCTGATATCCTATTAGGAGTACATCAGGCTGTTACTTTTCAGGAAGCAGCGCAAGTTATGGGCATCCCTAATATAGGCAGAAACAACTTGTTCAAGGCTTTGGTAGAACTAAAACTAATCATTGATACCCAACATCCATATCAGAAGTATGTTGATCAGGGCATCTTTGTAGTTAGAGAGACTCAAACAAATTGGGGCATTATCCCACAGATTTTAATAACTCAAAAAGGTTTGCAGTACATCATTCCTTTGTTAAAGGAGCATGGTATGAAGTCTTCAAAGATCATTGATAGGGTCGCCGACAGCTTCAGACTCACCCCAAAAGCCATATAGAAGATTAAAGCCAACCTTACACAAAACAATAAAGCGATGATAACCACAACAACTACAATCAGACTGCCACAAAAGCTCAAAAACGAATTAGAAGAAACCTGCAAGGAACTAAAGATAGGACAATCACCAGCCATCGTACTTGCTTTAATAGCCTGGATAGACCAACATAAAGGCAGAGCAACGAAAGACTGAATATAAGTTAATAAACAGAGCCCTTGACCATTCATTCATTGGTCAAGGGCTCTGTTTTGTCTGGGTCATTTATCAAGCCGACGCTGCACATCTTTAACCAACTCTTTGGTCTCCTGTAGCTTCTCAAGTACAGTTTCCACCTTAGTAATGATATTCTCGTGGGAAACAGCATTAACTCGGTTGGCTTCGGAGATATCGCAAACAAGCTCAGACAAGCCCCGCGATACCTCTTTAAGCGACTCAGTGCCTTTCTCAACTCGGTCAGCAGCCCCGGCAATTAGCTTTCCTACCCCTAAATACTTAGCTAAAGCAATAGCCCCAACCATAGCTAGTAGTACCCCAACAGAGATACCCCCGCTTTGTAGGAGCATCTGTTCTAGAAGACGCTCCTGAAACTGCGGGGGTACAGATATTACTGAATGAACAGGTGGACTGTTTGCAGCCCCAATTCTTTGATTAGCAATTATCATTATCTTTTTTTACAACTACATCTTACTCAAATATACTTAAATATTTCTTCTAAACAAAGCTTCCGTATTATGGTGAAAACAACTATAATTAGATTATAGGCAGTTTATAGTTAATATCTATGGGACTTTGGTCAACCACTCGTGAGTTTGTAGCCACCTTCTTCGGTCAAAACAAGAAGGTTGGTAGGCGTTCGTATGCTGGCGCAGTTCACAGTAGGTTGACCGCAGACTGGTTTGCCTCTGGAACCAGTGCCGATAGTGAGATTCGAGGCAGCATAACTGCTCTGAGAAACCGTTCACGACAACTTTGCCGGGACAACGATTATGCCCGGAATGGTCTTAGAACCTTAGTTGTGAATGTAATAGGCTCCGGGATACCCTTCCAGAGCCAAGTGAAGCTGAAAGGCTCCGACAATCTTGACGAGGCTACAAACTCTCTTATTGAACAGACTTGGCAGGGCTGGGGTCATAAGAAATACTGTGACACCGCTGGGCGACTCTCTTGGGCACAAATCCAACAAGTAGCTTTGCGAACTGTAGCTGAGTCGGGTGAAGTTCTAATACGGAAGGTTCGGCAGCCCTTTGGTGGCAGCAAGATACCGCTGGCTTTAGAACTAATAGAACCAGACCTACTGGACGAAAACCACTCTGGCAACCACCTCGGTAATGAAATCAGAATGGGGGTTGAGGTTGACCGCTGGAATCGTCCTGTAGCTTACTGGCTGAAGACTCGGCATCCTGGCGATTATCAGTTCAATGGAGCTACCGAGGCTGCCCGCCTTGAGAGAATACCTGCTGATGAGATTATTCACTTATTTATTACAGACCGTCCTGGACAAACTCGTGGTGTTCCTTGGTTGCACAGCGGCGCTCGGAGACTTAATGATTTAGGTGCTTACGAACAAGCTGAAATTGTATCGGCTCGTGGCAGTGCCTCAATTATGGGTTTCATAGAGTCAGCAGACCCCGACAGTATGGTTGATGACACTGAGAATGGTCAGTCTATCACTGAATTAAGTCCAGGTGCGATCGCTAAACTTGCTCCTGGAGAAAAGTTTAATGGGTTTGCACCATCAAGACCAGCAACAGGCTTTGAGGGGTTTGTCCGACAGGCATTACGCGGCGTTGCCAGTGGATTAGGAATCTCTTACGAAAACCTATCTTCTGACTACTCCCAGTCCAACTATTCAAGTAGCCGCCTCGCACTTCTATCTGAGAGAGACAACTACAAAGTCTGTCAGCAATGGTTAATAGAAGAGCTACACCAAGCTGTATTTGAAGCCTGGTTAGAACTAGCTGTAATGTCTGGTGTTCTTAACTTCAAGGATTATGAAATTAATCCTAGAAAGTACACAAGCGTTAAATGGCAGCCAAGAGGTTGGAGTTGGGTTGACCCACAAAAAGAAGTTAACTCAGCGGTTACTTCTATTAACAATGGACTCAGCACAATAACAGACGAACTAGCCAAGCAGGGTCTTGATATAGAAACAGTTCTGAAGACCCGCAAACGAGAGTTAGACCTAGCCCAATCATTAGGCTTGGTGCTGTTTTCCCCTGCACAAACACCCACAGTAACTGTTGAGGAACTTCTAGCAACACAAGTGGGAGGGAACCAATAATGCTGACTTCTAAAAGAAAACTTATGAAACCAAAAGGTAAGGGTTTTACCCCCACTAAACAAAAAATAGAATTAACTATAGAAAGTGTTGAGACTGTAGAGATTATCGAGGCATTAGAAAGTGCTGAGACTATTGAAGCTGTTGAACCCACCCTCATCCCTGATGAGCAATTAGAAGTAGCTGTAGAGCCTTCTAATGATGGTGAGAAGACACTAATCTTAGGAAAGCACTCTGTCAGTACAACTTCAGTTAGTTATCGCTCTGTCTCCTTCGAGAGAGCTGTAGTTAACCAAGAAGAACGGACTGTAGAAATCCCTATCTCTAGTGAATATGCAGTAGATAGAGGTTGGGGTGTTGAAGTTCTTGAACATACCCCAGAGGCTGTTGATTTAACCAGGTTAAATAACGGGGCTAATTTACTTTTTAATCATGACTCAGATGACTACATTGGAGTTGTACTGACAAGTTATTTAAAAGGTAATCGTCTCTATGCCAAGTTGTATTTTGATGTTCACCCAAAAGCTGACCAAATATGGAAATCAGTTGTTGCTGGTGTACTCAAAAATGTCTCCATTGGCTACCAGATTGAATCTGTCAGGGAGGAAACAAGCCGGGGCATTACTACCTACTATGCGAGCCGCTGGTGTCCCCTAGAAGTAAGTATTGTCACTATACCTGCTGACCCTTCAGTTGGTATTGGCAGAACCTTAACAGGAGACGCTCAACCTCTAACCCTTAGTACACCTCAACCATTAGAAGTAATACAGGAAAACCCTATGACTACAGAGACTGTTGATTTAAACGAAGTTCGCCAACAAGAGCGTGAGCGCATCAACTCTATTGAAGCTCTTTGTACCAAACATAACCAGAGCCGTGAATTTACAGCTAAGTTGGTTAATGAAGGTGCATCTATTGAACAAGCACGCAGTGAAGTATTAAATATGTTATCCAACGAACAACAAGCACCAGTCCAAGCCCCAATTGAAGCTTTAGGCTTGAGCCGTAAAGAAGAAAAGGCTTACTCCATCCGCAAAGCTATTGTGGCTGCTCTTGACCGTGATTGGAGCAAAGCAGGTTTTGAGCGTGAATGCTCTAATGCCATTGCTGAGAAGCTTGACAGAGCTACAGGTGGTTTCTTCGTTCCTGTACGCGACTTACAAGTTCCTATGCAACGGGCTACTTTAAGCACTGGCACGGCAGCTACAGGTGGAAACTTAGTAGCTACAGAATTAAACTCCGGTCGTTTGATTGAGTTCTTACGCAATCGTTCTTTGGTTCTGAGAATGGGTGCTGAGATGTTGTCTGGGTTGGTCGGTAATTTAGACATCCCAACTGAAGATGGCATCAGCAACATCTACTGGGTAGCTGAAAACGCTGGCGTAACCCAGAGTGATCAGACCTTCGGTAAGGTAAGCTTCAGACCAAAAACACTAGGGGTTAAGTCCGCGTTTACCCGCCAGATGTTGCTCCAAACTTCTGATGACATCGAAGCACGGGTAAGACGTAATCTCAGCCAGTCCATCGCTACTGGTATTGACGTTGCTGCAATCAACGGTTCAGGTGCATCTGGACAACCTACAGGTATCTTGAATACCGCCGGTGTAGCAACTGTGTTTTTAGGTACAAACGGTGCAGTTCCTACTTGGGCTTCTATCGTTGCTTTAGAAACCGCTATCGCTAACGGTAATGCTGACGTAGGTTCTCTCGGTTACTTAACCAACTCCAAGGTACGCGGCAAGCTGAAGACCACACTTCGCAACCCAGCAGGTACTGATTCTACTTGGGTTTGGGAAGACTCGGCTGGCTCTGACTACTCAATGGGTAAGCTAAACGGCTACATGGCAGGTGTTTCCAACAACGTTCCCTCCAACCTAACCAAAGGTTCAGGTACTGCTTTAAGCTCCATTATCTTTGGTAACTTCCAAGACTTGATGATCGGTGAGTGGGGCATTTTAGAATTGCTTCCTAACCCATACGGTGCTGGCTATGACGCTGGTACTGTTGAAGTTCGCGCCTTGCAAACCATTGACATTCAGGTTGCTAGAGCTGCCAGCTTTGCCAAAATCATTGATGCTATCACCGTGTAGTTAATCTGGGTGTGGGTTAAAACCTCACCCTTACACCTTTATTGGAAGAGACAAATATGAAGAAGTATCTGGTCAAAGCAGGGAAGTTAATAGTTCATGGAGGTGTTCAGTTTCCCGAAGGTCAAACAGTAGAGCTTGCAGATAATGTAGCCGCTGTTCATGGAGCAAACATTGAACTGTTACCTGAGCCTAAACCAAAAGCTAAAAATAAACCTGTGAACGAAGAGGGAGAAGCTGAAGATGCTTAATGAGGATTTATCTATTTTCTTTGATGTGGAAGGTTTTGCAGAGACAGCCACAATCGGCGGTGCTACCTACCCCTGCATCTTTGACGATAGTTATTCCTTGATGGGCATTGGGTCTGATGGTAGGCAGATTACAGCCTGCTTTAAGAGTTCTGATATTGCCCAAGCCAACGTTAAGCACAAGACTTCACTAACCATCCGGTGTAAGTCCTACACAGTTAAGAGCGTCCAGCCTACTGGAGACGGCAAGCTAACAGATTTGGAGCTTAACGAAGCATGAAGCGTATAGCCATTATGGAGGCGTTAGGAGGCTTACTAGAGACAATAACTGTTGCTAATGGCTCTAACACCGATTTAGGTCTAAACCTGCTCTACTGGCAAGACTACGCCACAGAGTATGAAGAAGACGCTCTTATCTACAGAGATGGGGATGAGGACATCACAGAAGCTGGTAGCAATCATGAGTACGTCTTACACACAGAAATAGAGGCTCACAGCTTCGATGAAAACCCTGGACTAAGAGCCAACAGATGCTTGCAGGACATCATTCTTGCCATTGGTAAAAACATCACCTTCTCTGGTCTAGCCTCAAAAATAACCTTACTAGGTTCTGAGACTGAGGTTGAGACGGATGGTAAGAGTGCCTGCAAGGTCTTAGTTAAGTTAGATATCCACTACCGCACACCTAGATTTAATCCTTAGAAGGAACTATAGAAAATGACTGAAAGATATTTTGTTGGTAAAGGTAAAGTTTTACTCGCATCTATTAACTCTCTGGGTGTCACCACAGGTTATGAATGGTTAGGAAACTGCCCCTCCTTAGTCCTAAACACTGAGGAAACCAGAGTTGAGCATAAAGAATCCTACACAGGTAAGAACCTAACTGACAGCATTGTTGCCACCGGGCAGAGTGCTACTGCAAGCTTCACTATTGATGAATACACCAAAGAGAACCTAGAGAAGTTTTTGTTTGGTACAAGCACCCAGAGCGCGGCTGCCACTGTAACCTCTGAGGCTTTACTCGGATACCCAGGTAAGTACACAGCTCTTACCAGAATCAACCTTACTGGCTTTACGAGCTTAACAAACGTGGGGGCTACCACAACCTACGTTCTGAACACCGACTACCGAGTTGATTTAGGTGCTGGTTTAATCTACGTCATCCCAGGTGGAGCAATCACCGAGGGGTTGGCGTTGAGAGCTAACTACGCTGCTGGTTCTTCTGAACAAATTAGCGCGTTTACCAGCAAGCCTAAGTATTACTCATTGATGTTTGCAGGTTTAAACCAGGCGGAAGATAACAAACCAGTAATCGTTGAAGCTTACCGCTTTAGACCTAACCCTATCGGCAGCATCGAGTTGATCACCGATGAGTTTGGAAACTTAGAGATTGAAGGGATGCTGGCTTACGACTCCACCCGTGACACCAATACTGCAGACGGTGGTTTCTTCAGAATCAGACAGACCCAACAAGCATAGGAGTTGAGTATGGCGACCTCTTTTGATGACAAGGCTAGTAAAGAGTTCTTCAAATCCCAATTGGGTGATTTATCAGCAGCAACCCGCGCAACAACTCGTGCGGCTGCCAAACAACTCAGAGAAGAAATGAAGAAACAAGTACGCCAAAACTTCAAGAGAGGTCGCAACTCCAACGGCTCTTTCTTTAATGCTTTTAAAGTCTATGACCTCGATGAGAACGAAAGACAAGGACCAGCCTCTTACGTTCGCTCCGGTGTCAAGTTCCTAGACATCTTTGAGACTGGTGGAGAGGTTACACCCAAGAATGGCAAGTACCTGATTACCCTAACCCCGGCTGGTGAAAAGATTGGTTTCAAGAGAATTACTAAAGCTAACACTTGGGATTCTGTTTTCAATAAGTATAAGAAGTTCCTGAAGATTATTCAGACCAATAGAGGCATCTTAATAGTCTATGAATTTCAAGGAAGAAGCACTATCGTCTACAACTTTGTAAAGAAGATTAGGCTCAGGAAAAAGATAGACTTCTACGCCGCTGCCGAGAGAATAGCTGAACAAGTACCAGACCAAATAAACAAATTACTTAAATAACTACTAGGAGAATCACTATGGCTACTAACACAATTATTGATAAAGAATTAAAGACTCTAGTTCCTAATGAAGTTGTCGTAACCTCTTCAGGAGAAATCACAGTCAAGCCCTTCAAGTTTACTCAGTTTCCAAGAGTCATTCAGGTGTGTACAAACTATGCTGATGCTTTTATTAAGAAGCCAACAGAAGAAGCACCAGACGCTATGAAGATTGCGTTAGACCTAGCTGCTAATGACCCTGAAGGTTTGTTTGAGTTGTTAAGACTATCAACTGGTTTGACACAAGAAAACCTGGACTTATTAGAAGGTGAGGAAGGCTTTGAAGTTCTCTTTAAAGTTGTAGAGGTAAACCTATCTTTTTTCGTCCAGAAGCTAACACCAAAAATCCTAGAAGTAGCAGAAAGTCTAACAGCAGTAGCGGATGGGGTAAACAAGTTAGCAAACTAATTAGAGCAGGGCATACTTGGTCGGAGATACAGAATTACTCCCAAGACCAAATCAAACTCTTCCTCAAGTGTGCCCACGAGATTGAAGGTGAGGAACGGGCTAACGCTCTCATGGATAGAGCAATAGCTGTCTCCTCTGATAGTAAAACTATTAACAGCGCCATCAAGCAATTGACGGGCGCTTAATTCTTATGGCTACCCGTAGATTATCAGTTAAATTTGACACCGAGGGTTTTAACCAAGCTGTCTCCCAATTACAACAAACTGGGAGAGCTTTTGATTCTGCCCTCCAAAGAGCGAGGCAAGCAAGTAGAGAAGCGGTTGCTGCCCAAAGAGCCGCTAGAAGCTCTGGTGATGTATCAGGTGAAGTGGCTGCCCAAAGAAGAATAGAGCAGTCTGCCACCGCTGCTAATAGAGCGATCGCCGCATCTTATCGAGAATTAGGTGTTAGGTCGTCTGAGTCCATCAACCAACTCCGTGCCAGGGCTGTTGCTGCGTTTGAAGCTATTAAAGCCAGTGGAACAGCATCGGCAAGAGATATTGCTGCGGCTCAAGATGCTCTTAACAACAGACTCCAAGACCTTGACTCCCAGCTAGGCGACACAGGTGATACTGCCAGAGACGGTGGAGGCGGGTTTGACATCCTAACTGCTGCGATAGGTGCTGCCACTCTAGCATTAGGTGGATTCATTAGAGCAAGCTACCAAACTGGTAGAGCAACTGATACTAGTTTGAGGGCATTATCCACTCTTACAGACGATTCTAAAGGCTTACACAAAGAACTCCAGCAGTTGTCAAAGGAGTTAGGTTATCAAGTAACAGCCACAGAGTTAGCCACTACTGGTTATGACGTTCTCTCAGCAGGGTTTAACAAAACTGCTGATGTAGTTGAGATTCTCAAAAACTCCCAGAAAGCCGCTGTTGGTGGATTTGCTGAGATAGGTGTTGTGGCTGATGCTGCGACAACAATTCTCAATGCCTACGGTAAAGGTGTAGGTGAAACTGAGAAGGTCACAAGTCAGTTCATACAAACACAGAACGACGGTAAGATTATTGTCTCGCAGTATGCCCAACAGATAGGTGGTTTAGCCTCAACCGCCGCTGCTAGTAATGTCAGTTTGGAAGAGTTGAACGCTACCGTATCTGTAGCCACGGCTTCTGGGGTAAGAGTAGAGTCGGCTTTCACTGGGTTAAGGCAAGCAATTAGCTCAATTGTTAAACCTTCCGCTGAAGCTGAGAAAGTAGCAGAGAAATTAGGTATTAAGTTCGATGCTGCAACACTTAAACAGAAGGGGTTTGCTGCTGTTTTAGAGGACGTGAGGAAGAAGGCTGGTGGTAATGCCCAAGCTCTTGGTATCTTGTTCGGTTCTGTTGAGGCGGTAGCCGCTGTCCAACCCGCTCTTAACGACTTTGAGAAGTTCACAGAGTTTATAGAAAGACAGAAGAACGCCGCTGGGGAAGCTGATAAAGCGTTCCAGAAGATGAACGGCAGTATAGCGTCTTCTGAGAAGACGCTGTCTGGTGTAGCTGATGCTATCAAGAATAAAGCTTGGGAGTCTTTTGGGGTAATTATCCGACCTATAGGGGCTGCTATCACAGGGATGGGCAACGCTTTTCTTGCTCTTCCTGGGCCAATTCAGTCTACTATCATTGTTTTAACAAGTCTGACAGTAACTCTTGCAGCCGCTTTAGTAGCTATTAATTTATTACTAAAAGGTGCAGCTACTTTAGGAATTTCTCTAGCATTTAGTATTAGAGGGCTAAGTTCATACTTAATAACTCTTGCCACTGCTATATCTGGTCTGACCACTCAGTCTATTATTGCAACCCTTACTTTGCAGGGGCTGAAGACACAGTTGGTAGGACTGCAATTTGCAGTTTCAAACTTAATATATGTACTGGGGTTTTTAATAAAAGACCTAGCCGCAGCCGCCTTAACATTCATCAGATCTGGGGGTTTATTAACAGCACTTGGCTCCGCCTTTGCCTTTTTAATAAGTCCTATTGGTCTAATAATTGTTGGTCTAGCCGCACTAACAGCAGCCTTTGTTGTTCTCTACACTAAGAGCGAAGTATTTAGAAAAGGTGTTAACTTCCTTGGAGAGTTATTAAAGACTATATTCCTGGATGCTGTCAATACTGTCAAAGGAGCTTTCAATGCACTCGGCAGGGCTGTAAACGCTGTAGGGAAGTCAATAGACTGGTTCGCTACTGGGACTGGTAAGAACTTTGATAAGCTTCTAGAGACCATAGGAAACTTTAGTAATTCAACTTTAGATTACCTCGGCTCCCTAGCAGACTGGCTTGCAAACCTTGATATGTTCAAGCCATTAATTGACTCTGCCAAGAATGCGGCTGCTGGCATCAAAGGTGCTTTTGGTGGGCCATCAAAGAAGGGTGATGTATTCGGACCGTTGAAGGACTTAGTAATAAAGCCTGTTTATCGCATTGGTAAAGGGGCTGTAAACTACATTGGTGGTTTATTTGGTCGCACTCAGCAAAGAATTGACAAAGAAGCCGCAGCAGAAAAGGAAAGAGCCAATCCTAAACTCAGTCCCCCACCCAAGACAACTAAGTTAACCGGGGGTGCAGGAGTTGACGTTAAAGGTGGTGACGATAGCGAGTCAAAGAAGAAAGATGACGATAGCGAGTCAAAGAAGAAAGAAGAGTTCGTAGACTTTGAGTTACTAAGACCTAAAGGTGTACAGACTTCAGGCTATGGTTGGCGTAAAGGCAGGATGCACAATGGTGTAGACTTCAGCCAAGGTAAAGCTCGTAACAAATATCCAATCGAGGCACTTCTACCTGGAAAAGTCAGCGAGGTTGGTTTTGATAAAGGGGGCTGGGGTAACTACGTTGTTGTTAAGAGTGTTGACAAGCTAGGCAGACTGATTGAGGTCTTACAGGCTCACCTTGACTCTGTAGTAGTCACAGTTGGACAAGAGGTAAGGCAGGGTCAGCTTCTCGGTAGGGAAGGTAGCACTGGTAGAAGTACAGGTACACACAACCACCTAGAAGTTAAAGTGGGTGGTAGGAAGGTTAACCCGTCAAGCGTAATTGGTAAGAAATTCTCCTTATCGTCTAACCTTGGTAGTCCTAGCGAGGTTTTAGAAAGAAGAGACTCTGAAGCCCAACAGGCAATAACAAAAGCCGCAGAGGTAGCCAAGGAAGCCGCAGAAAAAACTAAGACTGATGCCAAAGCTGCCCGTGACAGAGCTTATGAACAGAAGAAAACCCAAGTTACTCTAGCAGGTGAACGTCAGCGCAGTGAGATAGAGAACGCCTTTGCTGAGGCTAAAAACGATTTAGATAAGAGACTCGCCACTACTAAAGACGAACAAAGCAGAACGCTTTTGGAGCGTAGGATTGCTTCATTAGACTCTGATAAAACTAGTCTCCTACAAAACTCCGTTTTAGCTTCTGAAAGAGCGATTGTTGAGTTTAGGATTAATCAACTGATGAGGGTAAGGGCAACTTTAACCCAAGAGGAGTCAGATGAGCTTAACTCCTTAGAAGACCGCAGAAAAGCTATTCACACTGAACGCTTTGACCAGCTTGCGGAGGAAGCTCGTGCCTTTGAGCTAAGACAAGCCGAGAACGCTGCTGCTGACAAAGAAGCTGACAAACAGTATCTAAACCAGATTCGTAGACTTGAGCAAGAGTTGGAGATAAACAATCTCCAAGGTCAGCAAGCTGAGTTTCGCCGACAGTTTTATGATGCTGAAAACTCCTATTACGATAGAAAACAGGAGATAGAGCTACAGATAGCCGAGGCTAAAGCTAGAGCAGATGAAAAGGCACTTTCCAACCTGCAAGAGCTTTCCGCCCAAAATGAGCGCAGGTTAGGTGTAGAACAGCAGCAGGTGAGAGATGCGGAACTTGCTGCTAATAGAGAGTTAAATCTCCGCATTGACCAACTTGCCCATGAGCAAGAGCTTAGTAGGTTAAAAGGCGACCAAGCTGAAAGGCAGAAACAAATATGGGAGCTAGAACAAGCTCATAGGGAGCGGTCATTAGAACTAGAAACCCTTATTCAACAGGCACGGGAATCTGGTGATTATGCCGCAATTGAGAGACTACGAGTAATAACAGAGCTTAATGACTTCCGACTGCAAAGGGAGTTAAAGCAAGTTACTGACCAAGGCAAGATTGCGGTACAGTATTACGAAACCGTAGAGGAAGCAGCAAGAGCAGCTACCCAGCAATTCTTTGAGGATATATTCACAGGCACAAAAAACTTAGGGGATGCCCTGAATAGCTTCTTAACCTCAATTCTGAAAGCTGTTGCCCAACTGGCTGCTACTAACGTTACGAAGGCAATCTTCAGTAGTTTTGGTGGTGAAGGTTATGCTACTGGTGGATATGTGAGTGGACCGGGTACAGGCACAAGTGACTCCATATCAGCCCGGCTTTCTAACGGTGAGTTTGTTATGAGAGCTAAAGCTGTTAAACACTGGGGAACTAATTTCCTTGATTCACTAAATACTATGCAAGCACCCGCGCTCTCACTAGCAACTGTTGATGTTGGTAGTTCTGCTGGTGGGTCTAGCAGGTCACAAACCATCGTGATGAACGTCTCAACACCAGATGCAAACAGCTTTAGAAAGTCTGGTTCCCAACTGGGTAGAGAGGCTGCTGAACAGCTAAGGAGAGGTATGAACCGAAACGGTTAAAAGCTATACTAGAAGTATCACAAGCTTTTTAATCAAATATTAGGTATGCCTTTTAATGAAGTACGGTTAAATTTAGGTTTTGATCAAGGTACTGTTGGTGGAGCTTCTTTCTCCACCACAGTTCTTACCACAGGAGGTGGTTATGAGCAGAGAAACTCTAATTGGGATGAGCCAAGAGGACGTTGGCAGATAGGGGATAGGCTCTACGACAGAGAAGAATTAGATTATATAATTCGCTTTCACCGTGCCCACAGAGGAAAGGCGGATGGGTTTAGGTTTAGAGATTGGGCTAACTATCAAGCTGTGAATGAGTTAATCGGTGTAGGAGATGGAGTAATCACACAATTCCAACTCAAGAAGACTTACACCATTGGCTCTTTATCAACAGAGCAAATTATCAAGAAACCTGTTGCTGGTAGCGTCTTTTTAAAGGTTGCTGGTGTATCTATAACTAGTGGTTTTAGTGTTGATCACACCACTGGTTTATGCACTTTTTTTGCCCCACCTACAGGCAACATTAATGCGACCTTTGACTTTGATATTCCAGTCAGGTTTGAGCAAGATACTTTTGACCACCGCTATGATGCTGGGACTCAAGATGAAATGCTCTTTTATGTGAGTACATTGGCAGTTCTGGAGATTAAGATATGAAGTCATTAGCAACAGCACTCTCTAGTCACCTACAACGAGAGAACACCAAGCTAACAACTTGCTGGCGGGTGACTCGCACTGATGGTCTAGTCCAAGGTTTTACCAGTGGGGATAAGCAGTTAGTAATTGGTGGGGTGATTTATAAAGCATCTACAGGTTTTAGTGCCTCAGCTTTTGCTCAAGATAACTCTCTGGCTGTTAGAAACTTAGAGCTTAACTCTGCTTTATCCGATGATTCTATTAGTGAGACAGACCTAGTAGGTGGACGCTATGACTATGCCAGAGTTGACATCTTCTTAGTCAACTGGGAGAATCCACCTACCACGCTCTCGGTAGACCCTCCAAATCACATCTTAATGATTAGTGGGTTCTTAGGTGAAGTAAGTCTCACAGATGTTCGTTATTCAGCAGAGATTAGAAGTTTTGCCCAACTCTTACAGCAGAAGATAGGAACTTTAACAACTCAAGGATGCCGCGCTGTCTTCGGTGATTCAACGTGTACAAAAGACCTAACAACGTTGACTGACAACTTAACAATCACCGCAGTAACTAATAACCGTCAATTCACTGTTAGCTCTGGGAGAGGTAATGGCTTCTTTGAGTTAGGAGAAGTGACTTTCACAGGTGGGCAAAACAATGGCTTCAAGTCAATGGTATTAAGCTTCATTAGCAACCAAATCCAACTGTTTGAACCAATGCCTTATGACATCCAAGTTGGTACGACTATTAGGGCAGTTGCGGGGTGCGCTAAGACTGTTGAAGCTTGTAAAAGTTATAGCAACATTCTTAACTACCAAGGCGAACCCCACATCCCTGGTGAAGATAAATTTCTTGGGGGCTTTGAAGGCTAATGACTAAACAACAAATTGTTACTACAGCCAGGGAGTGGTTGGGCACACCCTACCATCATCAAGCAAGAGCTAAAGGGATAGGCGTTGACTGCATTGGATTGGTATTAGGGGTGCTGAGAGAGTTAGGAGTTTACAGCTTTGATTTTACAGACTATGACCGAACTCCTGATAGTACGGTACTCCTCAGTCTTCTAGAAGCTCATTGTACCCCTACAGACAGTCCAGAGCCGGGGGATATACATCTATTCAGGATCAAGAGAAACCCACAGCACGTTGGTATTGTCTCTGACATAGGGCTAATCCACGCCTATCAAGGTGTGAAGAAGGTTGTAGAACATCCTATGGATGAGTTCTGGATGGTGAGGGTTTAT
>JBIPMC010000167.1:0-4964 GCA_044369345.1 Terrimicrobiaceae bacterium | reverse complement strand
TCGAGGGTGAGCGCTTCGGAGATTCGAAAGAGGCGTCGTTGGAGTTCGCCAAATCTTTTAGGGGGCAATTTATTCATGGGAAAAAGTTATCCAAAAACAGGTGTGAACAACAAAAAAGAGGTGGTTTTTCTAAGGTAAAAAAGAGGGGTTGACTTATCTCCTAAAAACGATGGCAAGCTAGGCGGGATCTGCCTCAAGGGGCTTTTTATTATTGCTGGATGTGGTAGATTTTCTGCATGTGGATTCTTACTAAAATCGGCTTCTATTCGATCACCAAAAAACCCTCGCATCTCAACCCTGATGGCCCTGATGTTTTCAACATTCGTGGCCGCGATAAGGACGACCTCAAACGATTCGCGGAACTCGTTTCTCCGGATTTGGCGAAGCGTCCTGTGGTGCATGAATACACTCGAAGCGACTATCCGTATCGCGTGTATCTGAACACCCAGGAGGAGATGGATGCCGTGATGGCCAAGCTCTCGGCCCTGATCGACTACGATAACTTCAAGGACATGATCAAGGAGACGCCCCATCAAAAGGCCAAGTTAGAGGCCTACGAGGAATTCTGGACCCTCCTCTACAACGCCCATTTTTCCCACCGCCCGCAACGGGAGCGAGCCGGGAATTTATTTTGATCCCGGAATCACAATCACACGCGTTGTCTTTTCGTCCTTCTTTGGCGCAGTGCCGCGCGTGACGAAAGAGGATCCGAGTTGGGAGGTGGACCAGGCGGCGCCGGAGTCTCCGCGTGTATGAAAGGAGCTGCCGAGCTTGGATGTGGTGAGCGTTGATCCAGTCTTGCTGTCTCGGGTGACAAAGGAATTTCCCATCTTGGTGGTCGTCTGCTGCTGACCGTCCGGGCCTCGGGTCACAAAGCTGCTTCCGAGTTTTGTTGTGGTCCAGGTGTTGCCCTTGGAGTCCCGGGTGACTGTGGAGGTGCCGAGCTGGCTCGTGGTGAACGACTGGCCGCCGCTGGTGCGCGTGATGTAGGAGTTGCCGAGCTTGCTGGTTGTGGCTTGTCCCGAGCCTGTCAGCGGAATGACAATGGGCGTGGATGGTTTGTCCTTGTCAGTAGCAAGCAGGGTGGGGGAGTAGGCAAGAAGGATGGCCAGAACGGGGGTTGCTTTCATCGGGGGGGCAGCGGAATCAACTCGCCAGCGCGTAGTGACTCAGAACCTTGAACACATCGTGGATGTGCGTGTCCTTGCGGAATTCCAGAACGATCGGTTCCTTGCGGCTTTTGATCCAAATATTGATCTCCGCATCGAGGTCGAAGTGGCCTGCGGTTTCCTTCGAGAAGTAGTCGATGCTCTTGTAGGGAATGCTCGTGTATTGGCGCTTCTTGCCGGTCATGCCCTGCTTGTCCACGAGGAAGAGGCGGTAATTCGTGAACACGATCAGGTCGCGAAAGAGTTTGTAGGCGTGCTGGATTGACTCGCCCTCAATCAAGAGGTCGGCGAATTCCTTTTCGAGCTTGGAGGTATCGACCTCGCTCGCATTGCCTAGCAGCGCGCTGAGAAGGCCCATCTTTATTGTCCCGCAGGAGTCGGGGCCTGGTGCGCCAAGTATTGATACGGGTAAGGCTGCGGCGGGTGGTAGGCCTGCTGCTGAAGCTGAGGCTGGAGCGGAGCGGGGGAGGGGGCACCTTGCTGCCTCATCCATTCCATTTCGACCAGATCCTCGAAGAGTTGGGAAATGGAGCGGCGGCGCTTCAGGGAAATCTCATCTGCCCACTCACGAAGGTCCGGGTGGATCGTGAGGTTGATCTTCACCCGGCGCTGCTCGATCGGTTTTTTCTGTCGGGCCATTTTATTTTGCGAGTTGTGAAGTGCGCTCAAGGACGCGCGCCTTCATGATCTTGCCGGATTTAAATTTCACAATCGCGCGCGGCGGGATGACCACTGTCTCGGCGGGCTTCTTGGGATTGCGGCCCACGCGCTGCTTGGTGAGGCGGGTGGTGAAGACGCCGAATTCGCGGAACTCGACGCCCTTGCCGTTAGCGAGTGCTTCGGTGATGCCGTCGAGGGTGAGTTGGATAACGGAGAAAACCTCCTGCTGGGTGAGGGCTGTTTTATCAGCGATTGCAATAACGAGGTCGCGCTTGGTGAGATTTGCCATGGAGAAAGTCGTAAGTTGTCCGTCTGGAATTGGCAACACGCGATAGTTCTTGGCCGTCTTGCGGGATTTGGATTGCGACGGCATCCTGCTTTTCTAATGCCGAGAGTCATCTTCCATCTCGATATGGATGCGTTTTACGCGTCGGTCGAACAGCGCGATAACCCAGAACTTCGGGGCAAGCCGGTGATTGTTGGCGCTTCGCCGGATCGGCGTGGTGTGGTTTGTGCTGCGAGTTACGAAGCGCGCGCTTTTGGTGTTCGTTCTGCCATGCCCTCGCGCACGGCACAGAGGCTTTGTCCCGATGGCATCTTCATCCGGCTGCGCATGGACGCCTATCGCAACGAATCACGGGAAATCATGGCGAGGCTTGCTGCCCTCGGTGGACAGGTCGAACAAGTCTCGGTGGATGAAGCCTACCTCGACATGAGTCACCGGTTTGAAGTCTTTGAGAAAGGCAGTGCCATCGCCCTTGGCAGGCAAATGAAGAATCTGATCCGCGACGAAAGACGGCTCACGGCCAGCATTGGGATTGGAGCGAACAAGCTCCTCGCAAAAATCGCAAGCGATCACGGAAAGCCAGACGGCCTCTTTTGCATTTCTGAAGAAGAGAAGGTTGCCTTTCTTCGCCCGCTGCCCGCTTCGGCAATCCACGGAGTTGGAAAAGTCACTGCTGAGGCGCTTGGAAAAATGGGCCTCCGGACTATTGGCGACATCCAGAATTACAAAGGCGACCTTCGCGCTGTGGCCGGCTCGTTTGCTCCAAAGCTCAAAGCATATGCCATCGGCGACGACGACCGACCGCTCGACCTCGACGGAGAAATCAAAAGTATAAGCGCCGAAGAAACCTTTGAGCGTGATACCCAAGACCGCAGGATTCTTGTTCCTGTCCTCAAGGAGCAAGCGAGGGACATTGCCTCAAAACTCATCAAGGAACGCCTCGCCGCTCGCACGGTTCAGGTTAAAGTGCGCTATAGTGATTTCAAAACGCTGACCCGTCAGACAAGCGTTGAGGAACCTTTTGAGACGCCTGACGAAATCTATGCGATCGCCTGCGCGATTTTGCGTCGAGAGCGTTTAGTCGACCGACCACTTCGCTTAATCGGGTTAGGAGTTTCGGGGCTGGTGCCGCCCAGCACTCAGATGGTTTTCAATTTCTGCGAGTGATCAATTCCCCAAGTCAGGAGTGAGCCAGACTTCTTTGAGGATTTGGACGCGGTTGTTCCAGAGGGTGTTTCCGCCTTTGCGAAGCGCAACCTCCCTTACCCCCTCCTCAACATCGGTGGTGATGGGGGTATTGCCGATGAAGTTACCGTCGATGAAGAGATCGAGGCCCTGCATGTCCGCACCATTCGCTGTGGGCTTAATGACAACCTTGTGGCGCGGGAGTGCGGTGTCTTTGGCCAGTTCTTCGAAGGTCAGGCTTTCGAGCGTGGATTCCATCTTCGCGGCACATTCGTCGAGGGCGCGGCGGTTGCCGTTGTTGCGCTTGGCAAACTGGCGTTGGGCCAGGATACGCCCACTCTCGACTTCAAGTGCCTTCACCGCGATCGCGGCATCGCTTTGGCTGCGGACGATGTTTTCGGTCATGCCATAGGCTGTGACGCTTTCCCGAGTTTGCGTGATCCGGTTTTTGGTGATGCTGACGACGAGAATGATGTCAGCTCCGACCAAGCGCCCCAGTCGGGCGCGGTCATTCACGATGTTGTTGTAGGCGAGGCCCTGCTCGGCGAGGAGCTTTTCAAGGTGTCTGCGGCTGATGAGCGAAACGCCGGGAGCGCGTGAAATGCCGGACTCCGCGAGGGACTCCACCATTTCGATGCCGCCATCGCCGACCTCTCCACTCAAATCCTCGGTAATGACGGCAAGCGAGGGGTCTTTCGCCTGGAGGGCGGACGCGCCCGCAAAAGCCGATAGAATCAATGTTAGTGCGGCTCGGCGGATCATCACATCTGTTGCTGAAAGCGCGCGGCGTTGTGCCAGACAGCTTGGTTCTCGCGGATGGCATTTGCGTATTTGCCGTTTGGTGACATGCCGACGAGTTGGCGGAGAACCTTGTCGGCATCGGCGTAGCGACCGGTGCCTTGATAGACGATGGCGAGGATATAGCGGGCTTCCGGATCGGTTGGGAGTTCTTGGACGCCTTGCTCTGCTGCTGCGGTTGCTTCGGCCCACAGTCCGGCATTGGCAAGGCGAATGGCCTGCTTGGCGGAAACGCTCTTGGTGCCACCGATTACGCGACGGATTTTGAGAACGCTCGGATGCAAGCTCGCGAAGATTTGATTGGCTGCATTATTCCGCATCTTGGCGATCATTGGGTAGGGATCGGGCGCGGCGGGATAGCCTTCGGTGGAGAAAGCCGACTGCGAGTCGGTCAATTCAATGCGGCGACCCCCGGCTATTTGCGAGGAAGAGGTCATGACAGCCCGGTAGTTCGCGATGTAATTGGCGATCGTTTTGGTGGTGTAGGTGCGGAAGGTTTCCCCCTCCTTGTTTGTGTAGGAACTTGACTCGCTTTCCGAGCCGGACATTCCTTCCGCTTGTAGATAAATAAAGGCATCGACGCCCTTGATGCGGCCACTGGTGCGGTTTTCCACGAAGCTCATCCGCTGGAATTGTCGCTCGTTAATGGCGTCTCCCAAATTCGCCCGATCGACAAGTTGGTAGTAGCCCTGCCCGGCGAAGAGTTGGAAAAGCGCGTGAGCGAGTTCGCCGCAGTCCGATCCGGCTTCTGGAACGATGGAAACCCGCGAGCCGCGCCCGAGGCTGAGTTCGGCTGGTTGTGGAGCATCGACCGTGATGGTGGTGCAGGAGGTCAGAAAGGCTGCGGAGACGGCGCAGAGGATGGG
>JBIPMC010000009.1:0-16079 GCA_044369345.1 Terrimicrobiaceae bacterium | reverse complement strand
GGATGTGGGCATCGACCTTATCGTTTTTGACTTGAGACTCGGCGATGATGCGGGTCTTGAAGGCGTCAGCCAGGATGATGTCTTTATGCACAAGATGAGGCTCAAGGAGTTCGTAGAGCCAAGCCCAGTTCATGGTGGTCTCGAAAACCACACGGCAGCCGGGATGTCGCTGGATCAGGTGAATGAAGAGCTCCGGTGTGCTGTGATCGATGCGCCCCTTCTCGAGGATGCGGTCTGCGGAATCGATCGCGCAGAAAACACTGTATCGCTTATGGAAGTCGATTCCGATAGAGATTGCGTTGTTGTGGGATGGAGTTGTTGGTGATGTCATAGGCCAACCATCCTACAACATCCATTTTATCTACTTCCAGAGAACGATCCGCCCGCCGAGCCAGCAAGGATCAAGCTTTCATGTCGGCTGACCCCTTTTTAACGGGGAGTGCCGGATGGCGCATCTGCCAGAACCAATCGATTGCGGCCATCTTTTTTTGCCTTGTAAAGCGCGGCGTCGGCCTGCTTCATCAACAAATCCTTGGAATCCACTCCCGACAGGTTGCAAGCCGCTCCTGCGGAAATTGTAACATGAGGCGCTGCAGGAGAACCTCCATGCGCTATGCCCAAAGCCTTAACGGCCCCAATCAACTCATGGCCAACTTTTTCAGCTCCTAACAGGTCAGTCTTGGTTAAGATCACGGCAAACTCCTCCCCCCCCCATCGACAAACGATATCCCCGAGCCGGTTACAACAGCTTTTCAAGGCCTGGGCCACTGCTTGCAAACACTCGTCACCATGAGCATGACCATAGGTGTCATTGAAAGCCTTGAAATGATCTATATCTATCATTATTAATGACATTAAAAGGGGCTCCCGGCCCGCGCGGGCCCATTCTTGGGAAAGGGCTTCATCAAAACAGCGGCGATTCCCCAAACCGGTCAAGGGGTCTGTGAGCGCCACTTGAGAAATGACTTTCTCTTTTTGGCGGTCCGAAGCGTGCTTGGTGAGCGCCAATTTAATCGCGACACGCAACTCGTCCGGCCTAAATGGCTTGACTATATAACCATACGGCGAAACATCCAAAGCCCGTGCCAATGTCTGGCCATCCGAGTGGGCGGTGAGAAAAACAATAGGAAGATCATGCTCTTGCGAGATTTGCTTAGCAGCTTCCACGCCATCCCCCCCATCCCCGAGTCGAATATCCATCAAGATCAGGTCTGGCTTATTCTTTTGAACGGAGGCAATGGCCCTGCCGGCGGTGTCTTCCATGCCGCAGACCTCGTATCCGATTTTGGTCAACTCAAAGGAAATATCCAATGCAGTGACCGACTCGTCTTCAACAATTAAAATTTTGAGAGGCATATTTTTTTGGGTGGTGTTCATGGTTTCCAAGTAATCGTCAGACCGGCACCGGGGCCGCTGATTTTTTCCAACTGGGCCCGGATTTGCTTGGCCAACCCATCGATCAGCTTCAAGCCAATGCTTTGGCTGGCGCCAAGCTGCTCTTCTGGCGGGATGCCTGGCCCGTCATCCCCGATAAATAAGCGACAGGCCCCGTCTTCCCGTTGAAGTCGAACAATAATCGCCCCCTTGGAACGGCCATGGAACGCGTGCTTCATAGAATTCAGAATCAATTCACTGGCTATGAGTGAGAGCGGAACCGCTTGATCTACTGTCACCTCAATCGATTCGACCTGAATGTCGTAATCAATCTCCAAATCTGCCGACTTGTTCGAGGAACTCACCAAAAAAACCATTTCGCGCAGGTAGGCGCCAAAATCGATTTTTCCCAATTGGCCTGTCGTGTAAAGCCGCTCATGAATCAGTGACATCGCTCGAATGCGATCCCTGCATTCCATGAAAACCCCGCGCTGTTTCGGATTCATATGCGCGGATTGGAGACTCAGCAGACTCGAAATCACCTGCATGTTGTTCTTCACACGGTGATGGATTTCCTTGAGCATGGTCTCCGATTCAAAACGCTTTCGTTGCTGCGCTTCCAATTCATAGCGCGTTGTCATGTCCCGGATGAATGCGCATACGCTGTACGATGATTCACGATTCACTTTCCACGCAACCACTTGAGCTGGAAAATGGGTGCCATCCCTGCGAATCACCATTAGTTCCTTGCCATCCGCCGTAAAATCCTCCTGCCTTTGGAAATGCTGAATCAGCCCTCCTTCGTGGCCTGCCGCATCTCGAAGCAGGAAGAGGTTTTGAATCTTGTTTCCCACGGCTTCCGCCGAACTCACTCCAAAGGTCGCCTCCGCACACGGATTCCATTCCGCGACCAATCCACAATCCGTAGATTCCACAAAGGGCGTTTGTGCCGATACCAATATTTTTTGAAACCGGTCTTGCTCGGCAGCAAGGGATAGTCGAGTGGCTTCTCGGCTTTGAGAGAGTCGTAGGGCCTCGATGAGCGCGCCAATCGCATTGAGAAGCGGCTCGAGCTCCATGACCAATTCCATATTGTATCCGCCCGGCCTGTTGGCAATGCCAACCAATCCAACCATATTGCCCGCAAAGCAACACGGCATTCCCAAGAAAGACCTCATTGGCGGATGTCCGGGGGGAAGACCGCCCCTCCGCGGATCGTTGGCCGGATCATTGCTGATCACCACCTCTTGGGTAACCAATGACACCCCAAAAAGTGTTTTATGATTTTTAAAAACAAACCCCTTCTGCCGATGTTCCTCAAAGAGTTTCTTGGTTTGCTCATTCCAAGAAATATCGGTGATGCTGTAGGTCCGCAGGTAAGGCCCGGCATCATCGTAAAGCGTCTCTCCGATAAATCCGTATTCACTCCCGGTAAAATCAAGTAAATCATCAAGCAAACGATTAAAAAAGCTATTGGCAGGTTGACCGGTGATAAAAGCCTCCTGGCACCGCTGAGCCATTTTCGAAATCCTGACATTCGATTCCAAAACCCGGGCGGCTTTTTTTTCACTCGTGAGATCACGAGCCACCCCGAGATATCCGATTTCTTTGCCTGCATCGTTCCTCAGTGTCGATACTTTGAGCATGACAGGCACACGCTCTCCGCCCTTACGAAGGTAAGTCCACTCTTTTGTATAAACTTTGACCTCTTGAAGATGGCGCACAAATGTGAGAAAACCAGGCTCGACCGTCTCTCCATATTTTTGTGAAAGAATTTCCGCCTCTTGCCGAACCTCTTCCACATCATGCCATAGGGCCGGCGTGAAATTACCGATTATCTCTGCGGCGGAATATCCCAGAAGCTCTTCGGCCGTGGGATTGAAGGTCACGACCCCCCCCTCCAGATCCGTGGAGATAATCGCCGTACCCGCATTCGCGATGATTGCGTTGTTGACGGCCGTTTTGTCTGCGATTTCGCGTCGCAACGCCATGTGAGCGCGAAACAAGCCGCGTTGCTCCATGCTTCGTGTAACTAAGTGGGCGAGGGCTTTCAATCCCTCCCTTTGCACAGGCGAGAGTGTTTTTGGGGCTTTATCAATAACACATAGCGTCCCTATATTATATTTATCATTAATTTTTAGCGGTATTCCCGCATAAAAACGAATTTGAGGATTATTGACCACCAAGGGGTTTTTAGAAAAACGCTCGTCTTCGCAGGCGTTGGCGACTTCCATCAACTCGTCTCCCAGAATGGCGTAGCCGCAAAAGGAAATATCCCGGCCCGTTTCAGGCACATCCAAGCCAACACTGCTCTTGAACCATTGGCGGTCTTTATCAATCAAGGAAATCGCCGCAATTGGCGTGCCACAAATAATGGAAGCCAGCTTGGTGATTTCATCATAAGGCCCCTCATTCCTCAGCGTATCCAACAACTCCAACTCGTAGAGGGCTGCCAGGCGCTCGTTTTCTGAATCCGGTAAAGGAGGAATTTTCAAAAAAACCTCGGGCTAGGGCCGTGGCGCATGGGCCGGAATGGGTTCGTAGGAAACGGGATTGGCGGGAACACCGGGGCCCGCTGGAATTCCAGTATTGGCAGGAATGCCCAGAGTGCCCGGCGCCGGTTGAACTCCAGGCCCAGTCGGACGGTCCAAAGCGATCAATTCAGAGACAGTGACGAACTGATGGCCCTTTGCAAGAAGACCATCCAGTACCGCAGGCATCGCATCAATGGTTGAGGGGTGAATGTCGTGCGCAAGAATGATCCCGCCGGATTTGGTGTTTTGCAGAATGTGGTTTGAGACATGCGAGGCACTGCGGATTTTCCAATCAAGAGGATCCACCGACCACATGATCACGGCAAATCCAAATTCGTCGTTCAGGCGTTTCGTAATCGCAAGATTGGTCGCGCCGTAGGGTGGACGCATGGTGGTTGGCTTGGCGCCGCACGCCTGCTGGATCGCCTCGTTGGTCTTGGTGATTTCCTCTGTGATTTTGCCTGGGCTGCACTTGGTCAGGGCCGGGTGGGTATAGCTGTGGTTCCCGATCTCGTGGCCCTCCGCGACAATGCGCTGCATGATCCCAGGGTAGAGCACGACATTCTTGCCGATCACATAAAATGTGGCCTTAACTCCCCGCTCTTTGAGCATGTCGAGCAACCGGGGCGTGAGTGTGGGATGTGGACCATCGTCAAAGGTGATGGCTATGTGGGTGCCTTGAACATTGCAGCTATTGTAACTCGGCTTTCGTGGTGCGGGAGGAGACTCGGGAGCGGCGTGAACAACTACAGTGGAAGGCTGTGGTGGTTGAGCCGTATTGGTCGGGTCTGGCGCAACGGCGGGAGGCAAGCCATCGTTCGGTCGGGCCGGAAGCTGAGCCTTGGCGGTGGCCATGCCAGGCAAAATCAAAAGAGCAAAGGCGATTGCTAAAAAGGAACGGAGCATCGAGTTCATTCGTTCAAAATTTGGGGAAACATGATCTCTGCGGCGTGGAATGTAAAATCCGTTCACGAAAGACTCCACGCCGTCTCTCCGGAAACGATGGTGCGTACTGCTCGGCCGCGCCAAGCGTGGCCGTGGAAGGGTGTGTTTTGCGACAACGAGAGCGAGGCGTTTTTGTCGAAGGTCCAGTCGAGACTCGGGTCTATGAGTGTAATGTCGGCGGGCGCTCCGGTAGAGAGAGTGCCACGATCCAGCTTCAGCAGCGCGGCGGGCTCGGAGGTGTACAGCGCGATGAGGCGCGGGAGGTCGATGGCTTTGCGCTTGTGGACGAGAATGTCGTGGAATATCGCCAACTCGTTTTCTAGGCCGGTGATGCCGAACGGAGCGTGGTCGATTTCCACCTCTTTCTCGTAGGCCGCATGCGGGGCGTGGTCGCTGCAGAGAATCGTGAGTGTGCCGTCGGCGATGCCTTCGATGAGAGCCACGATATCAGCCTCGGTTCGCAACGGCGGGTTCATTTTGAAATTGCTGTCGAAGGAGGCGAGCCCGGCGTCGGTGAGGGCGATGTGATGGGGACAGACTTCGCCGGAAATTTTCACGCCCCGCGCGCGGGCATCGCGAATGAGCCTCACACTCCCGCCGGAGCTGATGTGTTGGCAGTGGATGGGTGAATCGAGGTGTTCGGCGAGGAGAATGTTGCGGGCGACAATCATTTCCTCTCCAGCGCGCGGCCAGCCCGGGAGGCCGAGGCGAAGGCTCCACTCGCCCTCATGCATGATTCCATCGCCTACCAGCGAGTAATCCTGGCAGTGATCCATCACGACGAGGCCGAACATTTTGGCGTATTCGACCGCGCGGCGCATGACTTCGTGGTTTTGGATGCAATGACCGTCATCGGTGAGCGCAACGACGCCGGCGTTGACAAGCGCGCCGTAGGGAGCGAGCTCCTCGCCTTTGAGTCCCTTCGTGATCGCTCCGGTGGTAAAAACATTCACGCAGGCGGTGCGTGCGGCCTTGTCTTTGATCCAAGCAATCGTGGCAGCGCTGTCGGCAGCGGGGGAGGTATTGGGCATGGCCACGACCGAGGTGAAACCTCCGGCGGCAGCTGCGCGGGTGGCGCTGGCGATGGTTTCCTTGTGCGACTGACCCGGCTCACGGAGGTGGACATGGATATCGATGAGGCCGGGGGATACAACGAGGTTGGAGGCGTCGATGGTTTCCGTTTCCGAGCCGGGTTGGTGTGCGATGATTTTGCCGTCGGCAAACCAGAGGTCGGCGACTTCGTCGCGTTTGTTCGCAGGGTCGATGATGCGGCCGTTTGTAATGCGGGTGATTTTCATGGATTGGCCAGAGAGATCACGGAGGAAGGCAATTGAGATGAGATCAAGGCAAGGAGAGGCCTGATTGTCAGGACCGGTGCGGCTTTTGCAATCACATCGATCCGGCTCTGACAAGGAGAGCCCTCCCGGGCAGTCGATGAGTTCGAGGTTTGATTCATGCCGGGAGTCCCGCGCCGCCGGCGCAGGCGTAGAGGACAGCCATGCGGACAGCGATGCCGTTGGTGACTTGCTCGAGGATCACACTCTGGGCGCCGTCGGCTACATCGCTGTCGATTTCAACGCCCCGGTTGATCGGGCCGGGGTGCATGATGAGGCAGGAGGGATTGAGCTTTTCGGCGCGGGCTTTGGTGAGGCCGAAAATCGATATGTATTCGCCTAGGCCGGGGAAGTATTCCTTGCGCTGCCGCTCGTGCTGGATGCGGAGCAGGTTCACTACATCGGCTTCGGCGAGGATTTCATCAATGCGGTGACTGACGCGCACACCGAGTTTTTCGAAGCTTTTCGGAACAAGCGTGGAGGGACCGACAAGCGTGACCTTCGCACCGAGTTTGAGGAGGCCGAAGATGTTCGAGCGAGCGACACGGCTGAAGAGAATGTCCCCGACGATGGCGATGTTTAGCCCCTCGATTTTTCCGAATTTCTCGCGGATGGTAAAAATGTCTAGGAGGCCTTGGGTGGGATGCTCGTGCGCACCGTCACCAGCGTTGATGATACTCAACTCGAGCCGATCGGCGAGGAACTTCGAGGAACCCGGGGAACTGTGGCGCAGGACGATGATGTCGGCGTGGAGGGCTTGGAGGTTGAGCGCGGTATCCTTGAGCGTTTCACCTTTTTGGAGGCTCGAGGCAGTCGCGGAGATATTGACCACATCGGCGCTGAGGCGCATCGCGGCGACCTCGAACGAGGTGCGGGTGCGGGTGCTCGGTTCGACAAAAAAATTAACGAGTGTCTTGCCGCGGAGGGCTGGGACTTTTTTCAGGCTCCGTTCGCCGACGCCTTTGAATGCGCGGGCGGTATCCAAGAGAAAGGTGATCTCCCCGGCAGAGAGTTCGTCGAGGCCGGTGAGGTCTTTGCGGGTCCAGGTGCTCATGGTTTCACAATGAGGACGGAGTCGGGAAGACCGTCGATGTTTTCAAAACGGACGCGGATTTTTTCCTCGCGCGCCGTGGGGAGGTTTTTGCCCACAAAATCCGGTCGGATCGGGAGCTCGCGGTGGCCGCGGTCCACGAGGACTGCGAGCTGGATTTTTGAGGGACGACCGAAAGAGGCAACTGCGTCGAGGGCTGCCCGGGCGGTGCGTCCGGTGAAAAACACATCGTCCACGAGAATCAGCGTACGGCTGTCGAGATCGATGGGCAGGTCGGTGATTTCCAGGGCGGTGACTTTTCCGCGCGTGGATAGGTCGTCGCGGTGCATCGAAATGTCCACTGCGCCGAGGCAGGGGCGGGCACCATCGATTTTCTCGATGTGATCAGCGAGGCGGCGGGCAACTTCAAGACCGCGGGTGGGAATTCCGGCGAGAACGAGTTTCCCCGGATCGGGGTGCTGCTCGACAATCTCGTGGGCCATCCGGCGGATGGCTTTTTGAATCGCGTCCTCGGCGAGGGCGATTGCGGAGTTTGGCTCCGCTAGAGCGGTTTGGTTTTTCATGCGTCCTTGGCGGCCTCGCTGAACCGCTTTAAAGGGCGGGTAATTGTTTATTTTTTAGTGGTTGATTGATCCCGGAGAGCTTTAGCGCGTTCAGAACGCCATGCCGACCTGTATTTTATGATCCAATCAAGCAAAGCTTTTTCAAAGCCGATGTCGTGGCCTCGTTTCTCGCTTTCGATCCATTTGTGCCGAAGAATTTCGTCTCTTTCGGCCAAGAATTCTTTGTAGAGGACGGAGTTTTTGACCAAGTCGTTCATCTCGGTCGCTGGCGGGTTCATAGCAGTGGCAAACATAATGAGGGATCCGGGAGAGTCAATTTTAATCCCGAGCAGTTCTTGCTTACGGCGGACTCCTATCAGTGGATGCAAAAAAATCGCTACGACATTTCAGTGTTCATTTCGAGCACGAGATGCGGAAAAGTGGATCGAACCCGCATGGAGGATTTTTTTCAGCAAAAACCCGCAGACGCCTTGAGCGACGCACCGCTTTCCACGCGAATGCGGCCGGAATCATTGGAGGACTATGTCGGCCAAACCCACATCCTCGGGCCGGGAAAACTCCTCCGCCGCGCGATCGAGGCGGACCGCATTTCCTCGTTGATTTTGTTCGGCCCGCCGGGAACCGGAAAAACCACACTCGCTCAAGTCATCGCCGGGGCGACCCGCTCGAAATTCGAGCGCCTCAGCGGCGTGGAGAGCAATGTGGCGGATATCCGCCGCGTTGTTGCTCAGGCCGCCCATCGCCGCGCGAATGGCGCACGCACGATTCTCTTCATCGATGAGATCCACCGATTCAACAAGGCCCAGCAGGATGTGCTCCTCCCCGAGGTCGAAAGCGGCGTGGTGCGTTTGATCGGCGCGACGACGCAGAATCCCTTCTTCAGCATCAACAGCGCGCTCGTGTCGCGCTCCCAGATTTTCGAACTCCGCCCGCTCCTCGAGTCCGATTTGCTCGTGCTGATCCATCGCGCCTTGGCGGATTCCGAGCGTGGACTTGGAAAACAAAAAAAAATCATCGAGCCCGAGGCGGCAGCATTTTTGGCCAAGCTGGCCGATGGCGATGCCCGAAAATGCCTGAACGCCCTCGAGATCGCGGCGCTTACCACACCTGCCGATGCAAGCGGCACGGTGCGGATCGACCTTGAAGCCGCCCAGGAGAGCATCCAACGCAAAGCAGTCGTCTACGATGGCACCGGCGACGCGCATTACGACACGATCAGCGCTTTCATCAAAAGCATTCGTGGCAGCGACCCCGACGCTGCCATTTACTGGCTCGCGAAGATGCTGCACGCCGGCGAGGAATTGCGATTCATCACGCGCAGGCTGGTGATTTGCGCAAGCGAAGACATCGGGTTGGCGGATTCCAACGCGCTCGTCGTCGCCCAGGCGGCGGCGCAAGCTGTGGAGTTCATCGGCCTGCCTGAGTCAAACCTCATCCTCGCCCACGCGACGCTGTATCTGGCCACCGCGCCAAAGAGCAACAGTGCCACGATGGCCATCGGCAAAGCCTCCACGGAAATCCGCGAAGGACGCACGCTCGCCGTCCCCGAGCATCTCCGCGACGGCCATTACAGAGGCTCCGAGCGACTCGGGCATGGCAAGGGCTACCTTTACAGCCATGATTTCGAAGGCTCGTATGTGCCCCAGGCCTACCTGCCCGAGGGACGGCTTTATTTTGAACCCACCGAAAACGGCCTCGAGAAACGCATCAAGGAACGCCTCGCCTACTGGCGCGAGCTTTTCGTGGAGGCTCAAAAAAATCGCTCATAAATTCGTGGAACTCGCCGTCGGACCGACATAGCTTGGCCGGGTTGTCCATGGTCGAACTCCGCAATGTCACCAAGCGTTTCGGTGCCTACGAGGCCCTCAGGGATGCCAGCTTCGAGATCCGCGCAGGCGAGTTCATGACCTTCCTCGGCCCGTCTGGCTGCGGCAAGACGACCTGCCTCCGGCTCATCAGCGGGTTCGACACACCCACCTCAGGCCAAATCCTCCTCGACGGGCGGGATGTCACTTTCGAGCCGCCTTACCGGCGAGATGTGAACCAGGTTTTTCAAAATTACGCCCTCTTCCCGCACCTCACCATTTACGAAAATATCGCCTTCGGTCTGCGGATGAAAAAAGTCCCGCCGGCCCAAATCCGCGACCGTGTGGAACGCGTGGTGCAAATGACCTCCCTCGAAGATTTCACCGCACGCAAACCCTCACAACTCAGCGGTGGCCAGCGCCAACGCGTCGCCCTCGCCCGCGCGATCGTTTGCGAGCCCAAGGTTCTTCTCCTCGATGAACCCCTCAGCGCGCTCGACGCCAAACTCCGCACCCAGATGCGCCTAGAGTTGAAACATCTCCAGAAAAAACTTGGTATCACATTTATTTTCGTCACTCACGACCAGGAAGAGGCCCTCACCATGAGCGACCGAGTAGCCGTCCTCAACGCCGGCCGCGTCGAACAAATCGGCACCGTCAACGAAATCTACTACAAACCCGCCACCCGTTTCGTCGCCACCTTCATTGGAGAGTCGAACATCGTCGAAGCCGAAATCCTCCGCGCCGAGGGCGAAATACTCCACTGTCGTCTCGAAGGCGGACTTGAGCTCGCAGTCCGCACCCAAAATCCTCCCGCCCACTCGAAAATCCTCCTCTCCCTCCGCCCGGAAAAAATCCGGCTCACACGCGAAAACCATGGCGGCCGGAATTCCTTCCCTGGCACCATCGAGATGGAAATTTTCAAAGGTGCCGTGGACGATCTGACGATTTCGGTCGAGGGAGGGCTCCAACTCAGTGCCGTCCTAGCCAACGACGGCCAAGCCGAATCCGACTTCCACGAATGCGAGCGCATATTCGCTCGGATCCAGCCCGAAGATATTCACATCGTCGCAGCCTGACCCCGGCCAAAACGCACAATTTTCAACACCCCTGTTGGAAATTGTGCAAATCTATTACCAAAAAAAAGGGTTGACAATGGGGGAAACAACTGATGAGGCTTGGCACGGTTAGTGCTAGTGGATGGCGCCGGTCAACTACGGCGTCAAAAAAACAAACAATAAAACAAACAACCTATGAAAATCACCAAATCGTTGATTGCTCTCACGAGCGCCGTGGCCATCTCGGCATCCCCGCTTTTCGCGGGAACTAAAACCTTCAAAGAGACCGTTGTGGTCGAAGAGGAACCCTCCTCTTGGTATAACGCTGCCCTTTCGACGGGTTATGACAGCCTCTACATGTTCCGTGGTGTAAACACCCTCCGCTCCAATGGCGGTTATGGAAACAGCGTCTGGTGGACAGACGCCAACTTCACTTGGAACATCTCTGATAATGACACACTTACTGTTGGTGGTGTTCAACTTTTTGGCTTGAGCAAAGCGAGCTATCGTGAATTTGATGCTTACCTTAACTACATGCACAGCTTCGGCGACCTCTCCGTCGGCCTAGGATATACTTTCTACTATGTATATCCTCCTGGCTCTCAGGATTTCGCCAATGAGTTAAACGCCAAAGTTGCTTACAATATCGACCTTGGCTTCATGTCGTTGACACCCGGAGTTACCTATTTCTTCAACCTCGGTCCTGACAATGATACGGGTGCTGCTAATGGCTTTGTCAACACTGCTAGCAGCTACCTCGACCTCCGCTTGAACGGCAGCATCCCTGTCGTTGCTGATGTTGTTTCGATCGATCCATGGGCCGCATTCGGCTTGAACTTTGGTTACAACCTCAATGGCAACCTCCAACAATTTGATGGTGCTAACAACCTCGAATTCGGTGTCGCCGTTCCATGGCACATCAACGACATTATCACTCTCTCTGGTTATGTCGCTTACAGCTACGCCTTCCAAGATCTCTATGGCACCACCGAGCCAAACACCTTCTGGGGTGGCGGCAAAGTGACCTTTGCGTTCTAAAAGATTTAGCTAGAGTCTTCACCAAAACCCTCCTGGTCTCGGCCGGGAGGGTTTTTTTGTTGCGATTAAAACTTGCGGAGCCTCGCAATTTCCCCGGCAACATCCGCCGCACGGAAGATCGAAGTTCCCGCCACCAGCAAATTGGCCCCCGCTGAGACAGAATCCGCCGCCGTGGCAGCATTGATTCCACCATCCACCTCCATTTCGAAATCCAAAGCCTCAGCCTCCCTCCAAGCCGCCGCCAAGCGAATTTTGTCCAGCATGGCAGGTAGAAAAGCCTGTCCCCCGAATCCAGGCACAACCGTCATCACGAGCAAAATATCGAACTGCCCCAAATACGGCCGCACATCTTCGACCGCTGTCGCCGGGCTGATCGCCAACCCCGCTAGCAGACCCGCCGAACGAATTTTGGCGAGGGTTTTGGAAACATCGTGATCCGCCTCCAGATGTGAAGTGATCGAGGAGGCAAAAGGCAGAAAGCGCGGAATGTATTCATCGGGCCGCTGAATCATTAGATGCACATCGAGCGGCAGGCTCGTATGCCGCGAGACAGCCTCCACAAACGCCGGCCCAAAGGAAATGTTGTCCACAAAATGACCGTCCATCACATCGCAGTGAATCCAATCCGCCCCGGCCGCCGAGACACGCTCGACCTCTGCTCCAAGCCGACTGAAATCACACGCGAGAATGGAGGGAGCAACGATGGTTTTGCGCTGGGACATGAAAACGGGATAGCGTGCAGGCATGGAATTTTCCAGCGACGAATACTTCATGCGCGAAGCACTCCGCCAAGCCCGCCGAGCCCTAGCCGCTGACGAGGTGCCAATCGGAGCCATCATTGTGCACGAAGGAGAAATCATCGCCCGCGCTTGGAATCAGGTCGAAATGCTCAAAGACGCCACCGCCCATGCTGAAATGCTCGCCATCACGCAGGCCGAGGTGGCGGTCGGTGATTGGCGACTTACAGACTGCGACCTGTATGTCACTAAAGAACCTTGCCCGATGTGCGCCGGGGCCATCGTCCATACCCGCCTACGGCGAGTTGTCTTCGGATGTCCCGATCCCAAATGCGGCGGTGCCGGCGGCATGGTGAATCTCCTTCAAATGCCAGCACTCAACCACCGCTGCCTTACAACTTCAGGCGTTCTCGCCGACGAATGTGGGTCGATGCTGAAGGATTTCTTCCGTGCGCGGCGTGGAGCTTGATGTTTTGTTTTTTCGCCACATGAAGATTGTTGCCACACTTTGCCTCTTCGTCGCCTTGGCGGGCCAAGCCGCCGAAATTCGCCTAACCGATTTGCAGGCTCTCGAAATCGGAAAGAGGATTTGGAAAAACGAATGCGCCGGAACCGTCCCTGGCCTTACATCTTGGAACGCCGGCGAGGAATTTCCATCTCTTGGCATCGCCCACTTCATTTGGTATCCTCAAGGAAAACGCGGCCCCTTCGAAGAAAGCTGGCCCGGCTTGGCGAATTTCCTGAAAACCCGTGGCACTCCAGTCCAGGAATGGATGCTTGGACCTTGCCCATGGATAAAACGCGCTGACTTCCTCGCCGATCTCGATGGCCCTCGACTCTCCTCGCTCCGCCAAATGCTCGCCGCTACCGTTGCCGACCAAGCCCGCTTCGCCGCAATGCGTCTGGAAAACGCCCTGCCTAAAATCCTAGCCGCCGCCCCGGCCGCCCAACGCCCGAGCGTCGAGTCGAACTTCCGGCGCGTCGCTGCCGAACCACTCGGGTTCTACGCGCTCATGGACTATGTGAATTTCAAAGGCGAGGGCGTGAATCCCGCCGAACGCTACAACGGCCAAGGCTGGGGTCTTCTCCAAGTCCTCGAAACCATGCCCGCAAGCGGAAACGCCCTACCCGAATTTGCCAGGGCCGCCGACACTGTCCTCACATGCCGCGTCAAAAACTCCCCGCCCACCCGCAACGAGGCAAAGTGGCTCCCCGGCTGGCGCAATCGCCTCACGACCTACACACGATGAACAAAGACGAAATCATCGGCGTCTTCGAAAACATCGCCCGCCTCCTTGAGCTCAAGGGCGAGAATCCTTTCAAAATCCGCGCCTACCATCACGCCGCAAAAGCCCTCGAAACGCTCGCCGAACCGCTCGAGAAGCTCATTGCCGAGGACCGCCTCGTTGCGATGGACGGCATCGGCAAGGCCACCGCCGAGAAAATCGCCACCCTCTCCACCTCCGACCGGCTCGACTACTACGACGACCTCCGCGACGAATTCCCGCCCGACATCCTCACGCTTTTCGACATCCAAGGCCTCGGCGGAAAAAAAATCAAAGTCCTCTGGGATTCACTGAAAGTTCATTCCGTCACCAGCCTCGAGCGTGCCTGCAAGGCCGGCAAAGTCGCCCAACTTCCCGGCTTCGGCGAAAAAACCGCCACAAACATCCTCAAAGCCATCGAGCACATGCGCAGCCACGCGGGAGAGTTTCGCTACGGCGACATCGCCGCGCTTGCTGAAAGCCTTTTAGACGACCTCCGCAGCCACGCCGATGTCGGGCAGGCCCAGATCGCAGGGAGCTTCCGTCGAAAAAAAGAAATCGTCCGCGACCTCGACTTCCTCGTTTCCACCAAAAACCCGAAAACCGTGATGGAGTTTTTCACCAGCCATCCCTTGGTCGAAAACATCCTCGCGCACGGAGCTACCAAATCGAGCGTGATCCTCAAGAACGGCATCCAGTGCGACCTCCGCGCCGTCACCGCCACCGAGTTTCCCTTCGCTCTAAATTACTTCACCGGCAGCAAAGAGCATAATGTTCGCATGCGCTCCCGCGCTCTCTCACGAGGCTGGTCGCTCAACGAATACCGCTTCAGCGCCGCCGAGGGACGCCAACTCCGCGAGCCGCTCCCCGAGGTTCTTGAGGAATCCGACATCTACCGTGCCCTCGAGCTCGACCTCATAGAACCCGAACTCCGCGAGAACCACGGCGAGATCGAAGCCGCCGAGAAACACGCCCTCCCTCGCCTGATCGAGTGGAGCAACCTCCGTGGCGCCTTCCACAACCATACCACCGCAAGCGACGGTCGCTCCTCGCTCGAAGACATGGTCGCCGCCGCCAAGGAACTCGGTCTCGAATACCTCGGCATCGCCGACCACTCGAAAGCGTCCTTTCAAGCCAATGGCCTCGACGAAAAACGCCTCGCCGCGCAGGTCGCCCGCATCGCCGAAATCAACGCTGCCGAGAAAGACATCCACATTTTCGCCGGCACCGAATGCGACATCCTCAAGGACGGCTCGCTGGATTTCTCCGACGAAATCCTCGGCTCGCTCGACTATGTCGTTGGCAGCATCCACTCGTCGTTCACCATGGCCGCCGCCGAGATGACAAAACGCATCATTCGCGCGATGGAAAATCCCCACATCACCATGCTCGCGCACCCGACCGGCCGATTGCTGCTTGGCCGTGAGCCCTACCAACTCGATATCTCCGCCATTCTCGACGCAGCCGCCGCAACCGGCACCTGGATCGAGCTCAACGCCAACCCGCGCCGCCTCGATCTCGACTGGCGCTGGTGGCAAATGGCCAAGGAAAAAGGCGTAAAATGCGTGATCAACCCCGACGCCCACTCCACCGCCGGCCTGCAGGATTTAATCTTCGGCATCGGCATCGCCCGCAAAGGCTGGCTCACGAAAGACGATGTTATCAACACCCTCCCGCTCGCCAAAGTCCGCTCGGTTCTGGAAGCCAAGCGCACACGGAGTTGATTCCCTCATTCACCGGTGCTAATTCGCGAATACTCTCCGGGCCATAAATGGTGAACATTTTCCGCAAATCCGCCGCGCTCCTTGCTTGCAGCACTTCCTTGCTCGCTCTGGAGGTCGGCCCGGAGCCAGGCCTGGAGCGAGCCGTTAATTGGAAATGGTCCGTCATTCCCTCATCGGCGAACCAACCTTGGCGACTCCCGCCACAACGCGTCCAAGTCCTCACCAACTCTCAAAATCACACCGCAAAAGTTCCCGAAACCGACCCGGGTATTTACACGATCAAAAAAGGTGATGTTCTCGTGCGCATCGCCAAGCGCTTCGACCTCACCGTCGCGCAACTCCGTGAATTCAACGGGCTCCAAAGCGACCTCCTCCAGATCGGCCAACAACTCCGCATTCCCAACACCGACGAACGACTCGCCCTTCGCAACGCGGGCGCAAAAAAAGACGACCACCCCGCCTCGCCAGCTGCCACGGTCAACGAGGTTCTCTTGTTGCGCGTCTTTCTGGACAATCAGGGGTTTTCGACCGGAGCGATTTCCGACCAATCCGATCCGGTTTTTGGCCGAGTGCTTCACCTCTACCAAACCTCCCGTGGCGAAACGCTGGACCACGCCGCTGTCATTGCGGAGGCGATTGCCGCCACGGCAA
>JBIPMC010000166.1:0-5015 GCA_044369345.1 Terrimicrobiaceae bacterium | reverse complement strand
TGAGGCGTTTCAACTCGACCGAGTATTCCATGGGGAATTGCTGGACGAGGTCGTTGACGAATCCGTTCACGGCGAGGCTCATCGCCGCAGCCTCCGAGATGCCGCGCTGCTGCATGTAGAAGATCTGCTCGGCGCTGATTTTGCTGACCGAGGCTTCGTGCTGGCAGGCGTTCTCCTTTCCGCGAACGGTGATGGCTGGGTAGGTGTCGGTGCGGCTGTCGGTGTTGATGAGCAGCGCGTCGCACTCGGTGTTGTTTTTGCAGCCCTTGAGGTGGCGGCCGACCTGAACGAGTCCGCGATAGGTCGAGCGGCCAGAGCCGAGGCTGATGCTTTTCGAAACGATGTTGCTGGTGGTCTCGTCGGCGGCATGGATCATTTTTGCGCCGGTGTCCTGGTGCTGTCCATCACCCGCGAGGGCGATAGAGATGACCTCGCCGCGTGCCTTGCGGCCTTTCATGATCACGCCTGGGTATTTCATCGTGAGGCGCGAACCGATGTTGCAATCGATCCATTTGATCTCGGCCTCCTCGTGCGCGAGTCCGCGCTTGGTTACGAGGTTGAACACATTCGCTGACCAGTTTTGGACCGTGATGTATTGGATTTTTGCACCCTTGAGCGCGACAAGTTCCACGACGGCGCTGTGGAGGGTCGAGGTCTCGAACTTCGGCGCGGTGCAGCCTTCCATATACATGACCTCGCTGCCCTCGTCGGCGATGATGAGCGTGCGCTCGAACTGGCCGAAGTTTTCCGCATTGATGCGGAAGTAAGCTTGGAGCGGGTGCTTCACCTTCACGCCCGGAGGTATGTAGATAAAGGATCCGCCGGAAAAGACGGCGCTGTTGAGCGCGGAGAATTTGTTGTCACCGGTGGGGATGACTTTTCCGAACCACTTCTTGAAAATCTCGGGATGCTTTTGCAGGCCCTCGGTGGAGCCGACAAAGATCACGCCCTGCTCGCCGACGGCAGCTTTGATGTTCGAGTAGGCGGCTTCGCTGTCAAACTGAGCCTCGACGCCCGCAAGGAATTTGCGTTCCTGCTCGGGAATGCCAAGGCGCTCGAAGGTGCGCTTCACATCTTCGGGCACATCGTCCCACGAACGCTTCGCTTGGGTGCCTTGCGAGAGGTAGTAGCGGATGTTGTCAAAAACGATGTTCTCGAGGTCGTGGCTAGCCCAGTGGGTGGGCATCGGCATGGAGTTAAACTTGCGGAGCGCGTCCTTGCGGAACTCGCGGATCCAGTCTGGGTCCTGCTTCACATCGCAAATGTAGTCGATGGTCTTTTCAGTAAGGCCCGTGCCGGCGTCGAACTCGTAATCCACATCGTAGTGGAAATCGCCGATCGAGCGGTCAATGTTGATGTCGGGTTTAGTTTCCATGGTTTTTCCTCCGAAAAATTCGGATCAGGCGTTGGCGAGCATTTCCTTTTCGACCCAGTCGTAGCCCTCGGCTTCGAGTTTGTGCGCGAGGTTTTTGTCTCCGCTCATGACGATGCGGCCGTCCACCATCACATGGACAACATCGGGGACGATGTAGTCGAGCAGGCGCTGGTAGTGGGTGATGACGAGGAAGCCGCGCTCAGGGCTGCGCATGGCATTGACACCGTCGGAAACGATCCGCAGGGCGTCGATGTCGAGGCCGGAGTCGGTCTCATCGAGCACGGCGTAGACGGGGTTGAGCATGGCCATCTGGAGAACCTCGCAGCGTTTCTTCTCACCGCCGGAGAAGCCCTCGTTCACCGCGCGGGAGGTGAATTTGCGGTCGATCTTGAGCGAATCCATTTTCTTGTAGAGATGCTCGTAGTATTCAACGGCATCGAGTTCCTCGCCCTCGGGGAGCCGGGCTTGGAGCGCGGCGCGGATGAAGTTCGCTATGGTCACACCGGGAATTTCCATCGGGTATTGGAAGGCGACGAAAAGACCGGCGCGGGCGCGTTGATCGGGCTCTTGCATTTCAAAAAGATTCAATCCGTCGAGCGTCACGCTGCCGCCAGTGACTTCGTAATCAGGGTGGCCGGCCATGACTTTTGCGAGCGTGGATTTTCCGGAGCCGTTTTTGCCCATGATGGCGTGGACTTGGCCTTTCGGGACTTCAAGGTTGAGGCCTTTGAGGATTTGGCGGTCGCCGATGTTGGCGGTGAGGTTTTCGATTTTGAGGCTCATGGTGATTCTAGTTGTTGGATTTTTTGCAGCTCGGGCAAGTGCCACGCAGGGTCACTTCCGAGTTCATGACAGAAAAACGGGCCGGAATTTTGAGAAACTGGGTGATTTTGCCCTCCTTCGCGATCGGGATGTCGGTCACCGCGCCGCAGGACTGGCAAATGAAGTGCCCGTGGTCGGTCAAATTCGGGCAGTAGCGGGTGGCCTCGCGCTCGACATTGACCTGCTTGGCGAGGCCGCACTCCACGAGGGTTTCGAGGCAATTGTAAACCGTGGCGAGTGAGATACCCGGGATGCGCTGCTTGGCACGGATGAAAACCTCGGTCGCTGTCGGGTGATCCCGCTCGTCGAGCAGGACATTGTAAACCTCGCGGCGCTGGGGCGTGAGACGGTGGCCGCTGTGGCTGATCGTCTCCTCGTAGTCGGAAGGCACTGTTTTTCTGGCAGGCATGGCGTGGAAAAGTATACGCCATTTTTTACCTAACAAGAATTATTCTAAATAAAGGCAGCCTTCTCTCATTCGCTCGGGCTGTATTCGGTCAATTTGGTTTTTCCCAGACCCAGTGAAACCATAAACCCCATTTGCCCTGATAAAAACGGATACACCCCGGTTCGCACGGAGGTCGTGGAGGATTTCCCAGCAAATATTCCGTCGCCGATGACCAGCGCCGGCGTGATGCCGAACTCAAATCCTCCAGCTTGGTAAAGCTTATCGAGCGCCCCCTCGTCCTCGAAAAAAATGGCGTAGTCGAATTTCTGAACTCCCGCCTCGAGACCCAGCGAAAAGCCGGTGAGATTGAAATACGCTGCTGGCGCGTTGCGGTAAAAAAGAACCCCGCTCGCCGTCTGCACCGCCAGTCCAAGCCCCACCATGTGCGCGCCGGGAAAAACCAACACGGCCACCGAATTCCTCCCCAACCCCGCCGCCATCGAATTCCTCGAGTAAAGTTTGCTGAGAGCTCCGAGCGCCTCGCGTTCCAACTCGGGCTTGGAGAAAGCCAAGGCGCTCGGAATGCAAGCCAGCATCAGGGCGAGAAGTAGGCAGCCTTTGGACAAATGGGATATACTCATGGACGAATCGTAGCTTCCACAAAAAGCCCAGCAACCGCGGGGAATCCCCACCTGCGGTTCACGGCGTCGATTTTGGCTTGGGGATCGGATCGGTTCTCACGCCGACTCGGATGAGATCGATTTTCTCTTCCTGAAAATGGCCGAGGTCCAATGCCGACGCGCTTTCCAGCCAACGCGTCATGTTTTCGAGAGAGGGCAATTTGGACTGGGCCCGGTTTTCATCCAGGAGACGAACGGCTGTGGCATCGATCGCCACGGGATCCTTACTGGCAAGAATCGTATGGTAATCGACGAGGAAACCCGGGTTGGGAAAAGGTCCGCCGGCATATTGCAGAACCAAGGCGTCGAGAATGGTGAGAACGACTTTGTCGCGGATCATGGCATCGGCGTAGATTTCGGCTAGATACGGATCGCCATACTCTGGCGCGCGGGCGAAGCGCCGCCAGTTATCGAGATTCGGCAACGCCATGTTGGCCAGAGCCCCGTTCAGGCCGGTGTGGAAGCTGTCCTGGAGCGACGGGACATTGATAACTTTATCGACCTCCATGCTCAGGATTTTCGACCAATGGCTCGTGCTGCTGAGTTGCTCCCCCGAGCCGAGCGTGTCCACCACGGTGCCTTTGCCACGGTCGCCGAATTTAGTGTCACCCCAGATCAAGCGCCCGAGCACCGGGGCGGTGAGCACGGCTTTGGTATCGTAGCCTTTCGCCGGATCAGTCCAACGCAATCGGTAGAGCGGACTTTTCGAGCTGAAGCCCGCCGCCAGCAAATCCTCGGCGTTGCGGTCCCAGACAATAATGTTGGCGGGTTGGACCCCAGCCGAGATCAAGCCGGCGGCGATGGCGTCGACCACTGCGGGATGAGTGCCGCTGACGGCCCCACCGGCAGCAGAGACCTTGATTCCCACGCGATCGGCGGGTTTTACCAGCGAGGCCCAAGACGCGGGGGGGGTTGGTTTTCCCGTCACGGCGCAGACGAGATTGTCCACCATTCGACGAACGACAAGCGGGCTCGCCTCCCGGCCAGAACGAAGCGAGGCAGTTTCCATGGAGTAGAAAACGGTGGATTTTGGCGTCTCGGCGAATCCGGCAGCACAAAACACCAGCATCGCCAAAAGAACGGCGCGGACATTGCGAAAGCAGCAAGCGAAAGCTAGGGTCGGGCGGTGGTCCGGCATCTTTATGTTCACATTCCGTTTTGCCCGAAGGTATGCCCCTATTGCAGCTTCTACAAGGAGGCGAGCGACCGGAACAAAACCCAAGTCTTCCTCGACGCCGTGCTTGCCGAGGCCCAGATGGAATCCGGCGGGCTGCAACCTTGGACGATTTTCTTCGGCGGAGGCACCCCCTCCGCGCTTTCAACAAGCCAGCTTCAATATTTGATCGGCGGACTCCGCGAGCGGATCGATTTTTCACAGGTCCGCGAATTCACCCTCGAGATGAACCCCGCCACCGTGTCGCTGGAAAAAGCGAAGGCCCTGCTCACGCTCGGCGTCAACCGCGTGAGCATGGGCGTGCAATCCTGGGACGAGGAACTTTTGAAAACCCTGGGGCGCGTCCACTCAGGGCCGCAGGCCCGCCGCAGTTACCACATCCTCCGCGAAGCGGGCGTGCCGAATGTGAACCTCGATTTGATTTTCGGAATCCCCAGTCAAACGCACGAGCAATGGCTCGACTCGATCCGCCAAACCCTCGCGCTGGAGCCGGACCACATTTCCGCCTACTGCCTCACTTACGAGGAGGACACCGAGTTTTTCGAGCGCTTCCGACGCGGCGAGTTCGCGCCCGAG
>JBIPMC010000165.1:0-5016 GCA_044369345.1 Terrimicrobiaceae bacterium | reverse complement strand
TTCGGGCTCACGCCGGGCATTTGGTTCATGCCATTCGCCGGAAACTACAAGGATCCGTTCTTCAAAGACCGCCAGCATTTGTTTGTCAAAAAAACCGACGGCCAGCCTTACGAAACCTCCTGGGGCGGCACCTGCCTCGACATGACGCTTCCAGAGACGCAGGAGTTCGTGCGCGGGATCGTCCACCGCCTCGCACACGATTGGGGCTACAAACTTTTCAAGATGGATGGTTTCTGGACCGGCAGTGGCACCCCGCAGATGTATATCCACGATGCCTACAAACAGGACGGTATCGGCGACGCGGTATTCTCAAACCCCGACAAAACCAATATCGAAACTCTGCGCGACGGCGCGAAGCTCGTGCGCGAAGCCGCCGGGCCGGATGTTTTTCTGCTCGGCTGCTGTGCGGTCCAAAACATGAGGTCCTTCGGCGGTTCCTTCGGGTTGCTCGACGCTATGCGAGTCGGCCCGGATACCAACGACGGCTCGATCGGCTCGCTCCATGCCTCCCGCCTGTGGTTCCTCCACGGCCGCGTGTGGTGGAACGACCCCGACTTCGTCTCTGTCCGCGCCTACCTCTCGCTCGATCGCGCCCGCCTGAATGCCGGCTGGACCGCTATTTCGGGGCAACTTTACTACCTCAGCGATTGGGTGCCGATCTATCCCGCCGACCGCCTCGACATCGTCAAACGCACCATCCCCGCCCACGGCCTGCCCGCGCGCCCGGTCGATGTTTTCGAGCAACAAATCGCGAGGATTTGGATCGTCACCGACACCCGCCAAGCCGTGCGCCGCGATGTCGTCGCCTACTACAACTGGGACAAAGACCGCGCCGAAATTTCTGCCACTCCCGAGCGCATCGGCCTGCCGCCCGCGAAGGAGTATGTGGGCTTTGATTTCTGGGCGAACAAGTTCATCCCGCCCTTCAGCGGCGCGCTCACCGCGACCCTGCCTGGCACCTCCAGCCGCATCATGGCAATCCGCCCGGTCTCCGAGTTTCCCCAACTCCTCAGCACCTCACGCCATGTCACCCAAGGCATCATCGATGTCACCGATGAAAAATGGGACGCCACAAAATCCCAACTCTCCGCAACCAGCAAAATGGTCGGCAACGACCCGTATGAACTTCGCATCGTCGTGCCCTCCTCGGATAAATCCTGGCGCGCCACGGGCATCAAAGTCTCGGACGAAGATGTCGCTGCCGGCGTGAAAGCCAGCATCAAGCAAGACGGCCCTCGCATCCGCGCCGCCCTCTCCAGCCCCGTGAGCCGCGAGGTGAAATGGCAGGTCGCCTTCGAGCCCGGCAAGGCCGTCGACATCCTCCCGCCGCCTGTGGCCAACCTCAAAGCGAATGTGGAATTCAATCTGATCACCCTCTCGTGGAATGAAAACGGAGCCGCCGCATACCGCGTCACCCGTAGCGACGGCCAGGTCAGCACCGAGCCGGTCGCAATGTTTGTCGATACCAAGTTCCCGCGCGAGAACCCCCTCACCTATACCGTGGAAGCCCTCGGTGGTGATGGCAAAGCCGCCGCGCCCGTCTCGATCGAGGTGACGCCGTTGACAAAATTGACCGCGCCGCCAGCCCCGCCGCTGCCCACGATCTCGCTCAATGCCACGAACACGAAGTTCGTTCAAAACACCGTCGGCACGGCCCGCTTCGGCCTGAGCTACACCGGTAAACCGCTGAGCATTGACGGCAAAACCTACGAAAACGGCTACGGCACCCATGCCAACGCCATCGCCGTCGCCACCATCCCGAAAGGCGCCACCCGCTTCGTCGCCACGGTCGGCATCGATGACGCCGCGCGCCAAGACGCACGAGCCAGCGTCATTTTCGAGGTCTACGGCGATGTGAACGAGATGGGCGAAAAACCCGTCCTGCTCGCGCAGTCACCTGTCCTCACGACAAAGGAACTCTCCTCGTGGAACTTCAATGTGGAACTCAACACCCGCTTCAAAGAAGTGCGCCTCGTCGTCAAAGACGCCGGCGACAGCGTCCACAGCGACCACGCCGATTGGGTAAACGCGGGATTCCTCACCAAGTAATGAGGATTAAAATTGTCGGGTGACGCTTCGTTAGCTCCTCAAAATTGTGCTGAAAAAAATCCTCTCTCTCGCCACCTCGTTGCTCCTGCCTCTGGCTGCCACGCACGCGGTGGACTTGGCGAAATACAATGTCGTTTGGGATTCGCCCTCCAAGGACTCGCTCGACTCGATGCCGCTCTCGGGCCGGATGGGCGCGGGGGCGAATGTCTGGGTCGAGGCCGGTTCGATCTGGATTTACCCCTCGCACAACGGCGCCTACGACGAGAAGGGTCGCCTCCTCAAGCTCGGCTGCCTGCGCATCACGCCGGTGGATTTCAAGCTCGGCGGGGAGGGTTTCCGGCAGGAACTTCATCTGGCGAACGGCACGATCACGATCTCGCAGGGGGATTTTCAAGCAGCGCTTTGGTTCGCGGGCGAGACGCTGCTCTTTGAATCCCGCTCGGCAAAACCTCTCGCCTACGATGTGGCGTTTGGCACCTGGCGGGACAGGAGACGCGACGGGATCCTCGTAGATGTGTTTGGCGAGACGCGGCAGACCTTCATGCCGGATCAGGTTCAGCCCAGCAAGGAGGGTTTCGTTTGGTTCCACCGGAATGCGGACTACCCGTTCGATTTGGCCGGGAAGGCGAAACGCCAGGGAATTCCTCCCGAGACCGTGCCTGATCTCACGACGAAGCGAGTCTTTGGCGGCGCGGCGGTGGTGGAGGGAGGAATTTCCGAGCCCGTGCCTGCCGATGTGGAATGGCAATTCTGGAATGGCAAAGCATGGACCGGTCGAACTCCGACCCGGGAGAATTTGGTCATCGCGGCCCGTCTCGGCGGCAAACTCGATGCTGCCCCACAGCAATGGGCGGCCGAGGCAAAGGCCCTGCTTGAGCCCGCCGCGCGCCAAGCCGCCAAGGTAGATGAGGTGAAACGCTGGGAGGAGTTTTGGTCACGCTCGCACTTGTCGGTCAACCCCTCCGCCGCTCCCACAGACGAAGGCTGGATGGCGGGTCGAAATTACCAACTCTTCCGCTACATGCTCTCCTGCAACCGAGGCGGGGAGTTCCCGCTTCTCTTCAACGGCGGCGTTTTCACAACCGACAACAAGCCGGGGCGGATTACAGGAAACAGTTCTCCCGCCGCGCCATTGATGGCCGAAGCCCCGAGTTCGCCGGATTTTCGCCGCTGGTTGTTCTGCCATTTCATGTCGCAAAACCAACGCTGGCTCGGCTGGCCCACCCTGGCTTCCGGCGACGCGGATTTGCTGGAGCCTTCGATGGCGTTTTATCGCAACCGTTCCGCTGTCGCCGCCGCCCGCGCGAAAGCCAACGGTGCCGAGGGCGTTGTCTACCCTGAACCGCTCGATGTCTGGGGTCTGTGCGCGTTTGCCCCGACCGGCACCAGCCTTTGCGGCGCGCCGCACCTTTACCACTATTTCTCGATGATGCTCGAAAACGCCTGGATGACTTTGCAGGCGCGGGATGCTCTTGGCATTTCCCTTGAGAAAGACCTGCCGTGGATCGAGGGAACGGTTCTTTTTTACGACAGCTTCTATCGTGCCCAAACCAAGAAGCTCACGGGTTCGGAGTTGACTGCGGACGGCAAGCTCCGCATCTATCCCTCGAATGCCTTAGAATTCGGCGGCGGAGCCACCGATCCCGTCGAAGTGGTCTCGGCGCTTCATCGCATCACCGCCGGATTGCTCGCCCTTCCGGATCTCCCCATGGATTCCCGCGAGCGCCTGCAGCGAATCCAGCCGACGATCCCCGATCTCCCCATCGGGAAACGCCAAGGGCGCGCCTCGCTTTTCCCCGCCCGATCCGTCGAGCAGGAGTTCAATCCCTGGGAACCCATCGAAATGTTTGCGGCCTGGCCCTACCGTATGGTCGGTGTGACCAAGCCGGAAACCCTTCAACTCGCCCGCGACTCGTGGGAGACGATTCCCGAAAAACGGGCCGCCTCGTGCAAACAGGATTTCTCGTGGATGGCCACCGTCGCCAATGTCGCCTCACTCGCGCGGCCGGAGGAGGCCAAGAAGCGCGCGATCCACAAGATGGCCAACACCGTCGCGCCGCAAGCCCGCTTTCCGGCATTCTTCGGCCCCGGCCACGATTGGCTGCCGGACCATAACTGGGGCGGCTCCGGCATGGTCGGCATGCAGGAAATGCTCCTTGCGCCCGAGCCGGGCCCGACCGGCAAGCTCCACCTCTTCCCCGCGTGGCCGAAGGATTGGGATGTGGATTTCAAATTGCACGCGCCCGGCCCGACGATTGTCGAAGGCGTGTTCAAAGCCGGGAAACTCGAGTCGCTCAAAGTCTCGCCCGAAGCGCGCGCGAAGGACATCGTGAACTGGCTCGACAAGGAAACGCCCTACGACCCGCCGAAGCCGGATGACACCGGGTTTGAACCCCCTAAACCTATCGCCACCCCGCCTCCCACTGCTCAAAAGTCCTGAAGACAAGCCCGGACAGCGATCCCATCAACCCGGTCAACAGACGCGAAGCGCCGGCGAGCAGACCTTGCTCAATAAAACTCAATAATTCTCTTTCAGAAACACGCAGCGAAATCCAATGATCAATAAACCATGAAGCGCCCCCTACTCCTACTCGCCGCCGGACTTTTCGTCCTGTCTTCCTGCAAATCACCCGAACCTTCCGAGCAGCCCGAACCTTCCGAGCAGCCCAAACCTTCCGAGCAGCCCAAACCTTCCGAGCAGCCCAAACCTTCCGAGCAGCCCAAACCTTCCGAGCAGCCCAAACCTTCCGAGCAGCCAAAACCTTCCGAGCAGCCAAAACCTCCCAAGATCACGGCCACAGACACCGGCAAGAGCGGCCCCGGCGCCCAGACGATCAAGGGCGGGGATATCACCATGTCCTTCACGGCGGATGGCAAGCCGCTCTCGTTCACGCGTGGAAATGGCTCGAACCTGATCAATACTGAAAATCCCGGGCACGGCTTTTATATGACGACCGGTTCGGGCCC
>JBIPMC010000164.1:0-5023 GCA_044369345.1 Terrimicrobiaceae bacterium | reverse complement strand
GGTCCGAGTTTTGATCTTCCGATTGCCTTGGGAATGGTCGCCGCCGCCGAGCGCGCCGAACTCCCGCGCCTCGAGCGATGCTTCGTCGTCGGCGAACTCGCCCTCACCGGAGAAATCCGCCCGGTCAAAGGCGCGCTGCCGATCGCTGTCGAAGCCCGCGCACGCGGCAAAAAGGCCGTGATCCTCCCCGCCGCGAATGCCGCCGAGGCCTCGATTGTTGAGGGCATCGAGGTTTACGGAGTGAAAAATCTCCGCGAGGCCTACGAATTCCTTGCTCGCAAAATCGACCTCCCGCCCGCCGGCGCCGATGCCGCCGAACTCCTCGACTCCGCCACCTCGGCCGAGGTCGATTTTTCCGAGGTGAAGGGCCAGCATCAAGTGAAGCGCGCCATCGAGGTCGCCATCGCCGGAGCCCATAATCTCCTGCTCATCGGCCCGCCCGGCTCGGGGAAAAGCATGCTCGCCAAGCGCATTCCCACCATTATGCCGGCCATGACGCTCGACGAGGCGATCGAGACGACAAAGATCCACAGCGTCTGCGGCCTGCTCGATGAAAAGAACGCCTTCGTCTCCCGCCGCCCGTTTCGAGCGCCGCACCACACGATCAGCGATATCGGCCTGCTCGGCGGCTCCACGAATCCCACGCCGGGCGAGGTCAGCGTCGCCCACAACGGCGTCCTCTTTCTCGACGAGCTGCCGGAGTTCAAGCGCTCCACGCTTGAGGTCATGCGCCAGCCGCTCGAGGATGGAAAAGTCACCATCAGCCGCGCGGCGGGCACGATGACCTTCCCCGCCGGCTTCGTTCTCATCGCCGCGATGAATCCCTGCCCATGCGGGTTTTTCGGCGATCCGCAGCGCGAGTGCCGTTGCTCGCCCGCGCAAATCGAGCGCTACCGCAATCGCATCTCCGGCCCGCTCCTCGACCGCATCGATATCCATGTCGAGGCCCCGGCCGTGGCGTTCAAGGAACTCTCCGGCGGCGGCTCCGGCGAAACCTCCGCCGCCATCCGCGAGCGCGTGATGCGTTGCCGAGAGATCCAAAAGCAGCGTTTCGCCGATCAGGGAAAAACTCCCGCGAATGCCCGCATGGGCCACAGCCAGATCAAAAAATTCTGCGCGCTCGATGCGGCCTCCACCGAGATGCTCCGCCACGCCATGGAGGATCTCCACCTCAGCGCCCGCGCCTACGACCGCATTCTCAAAGTCGCCCGCACCATTGCCGATCTCGCCGAGAGCGATTCCATCACCGCCGACCACATCGGCGAGGCGATCCAATACCGCTCGCTCGACCGCCGCCTTTGGGTCTGAACCCACCCGTAAAAATTTTTCCTCCCGACTTGATCAGCGGCTTGACATGAAAAACGCCGCTTCTATTTTCGGCAGCCTAGTCAACCCGTCATGCGACCACATCCCAGCCCTGAACGCCCGCTTCGACCCTGCTCGATGAAGCGTTTTGTTCTGGGTTGCGCGGTGCCGGTTCGCCGCCGGGCCCATTCATCGTAGTCCACAAACTCCACCCACACCCATGCTCATCGCCTGCTCACACTGCCAAGCTAACCTGGATATCTCTCCCGATCTCTACGGTCAGGTCGTTCAATGCCCCGTCTGCAATGGCAAACTCAAAATCGACGCGCCTGCCGAGGAACTCCCGACTTTTGAAGGCAAGCCGGTCCGCCACGGTTGGCAGGAGTCCGACCACGCGAATGTCAATCCCATCCATGCCTTTCTCATCGGTTTTGTCGTTTCGACGATCTGGCTCGCGTGTATGTATATCCCGCCGATCAGAGCCTCCTTCGGCGCCATCTTCGTCGATCGTGGTTGGGTGGACTTTGCCGAGACCTGGTTCTTCTTCTGGGGTATGGCGATCATGTATTTGAAGTATTTCAAAATCAAACACCAAGAGCGCGCGGTGATGGTGAATCTCTTCCCATCGAATATCAGCGAGGTGGTGGATTCCTCCACGGTCGGGGCGTTTATTGATAATATCTACGACATGCCCGCCTCGATGCGTGACAGCATTTTCGTAAACCGCATCCGCAAGGCCCTCGAGCTCTTCGAAGCCCGCAACAGCAAGTCCGAGGCCGAGGCGATGTTGAACTCCCTCTCCGCCGTGGATGCGAACCGCTCCACAGGTTCCTATGCGCTCGTGAAGGTGTTCCTCTGGGCGATTCCGATTTTGGGCTTTATCGGAACAGTTCAAGGTCTCGCCCAAGCCGTGTCCTCGCTGAATATCGACGCTTCCGACCCAGCAGCCCTCAAGGCGGCGATCGGTAACCTCACCGGCGGTCTTGGTGTCGCATTCGATACCACCCTCCTCGGTCTTATCCTCTCGATGTTTATGAGCTTCCCCTTGGCGCTCATCCAGAAGCAGGATGAGGAAGCGTTGACGATGATCGATGTTTTTTGCTCGGAGAAGCTCCTTCCCAAGCTGAACGAAGAAAGCAGCAAGCCCGATGACTCCTCCGTGAGCCTCCTCGCCCAAGCCGAAAACCTCCCCGAGATGGTCAATTCCCTCGCGAAGGCCCACGCAGGCTTCCTGGAGAATCTCAACCAAGCCACTCTGGCCGTGCGACAGTTACTCAACGAAAACCAAAAGGCCACCACCGAGATTCACAGCACGATGTCGCAGGCTTTCAACGCTGCAAACGCCCAAATGCTCGAGACGCAAAAAACGATCTCCCGCACCTACACCACGGCCGCCGATCAGCTCACCAAGTCGGCCACCCAGCTCATCTCGCAGACCGAGGGCGAACTCAATTCCTCCCTCCGCCGCATCGCCACGGGCATCGACTCTTTCAACGAAAATCTCAAGCGCTCCGGCGTGCCTGTCCAAGGTGGCGGCGGCGGCGGCCTCTCGAGCATTTTCCGGAGAAAATAACCCCCGCCTCGCACTCCTCCTTGACCTCGATGTCCCTATCGGAAAAGCCGGAATCCCGGCCTGCGGGCAACCCTGCAGCGGAAAATAAAACATTTTTCGTCAAGCCTGCCCTTGGCCTGAAGCCCCTGATCGCCACCCGGCGCGGAGAGGTCTCCCTCTTCCCGTTCATGAGCATTCTGGCGAGCCTCATCGGCATCCTCACCCTGCTCATCGGTCTCAGCATGGCCGTGAACCAGAAAAAGGAAGGCATGTCCGAGGAGGAAATCGAGCGTTCGAAGCAGTATAAGTCACTGCAATTGTTAATTAAGAAAAAAAAGGACGAGCAAAAACCCCCGCCGGAGAATAAAAACAAACTAACGGCCTTGGAAATTGAGAAGCTCAAACTCTTGATGTTGGCCCTTCAAGCCGAGTTGGATAAACTCAAGGATCCGGACGCCCGAGGTTCTGAGGAGCTGAAGAAACGCATTAAGGCCTTCGAGGTGGCCAAGATCGAACTTCAAAAAGAGCAACCTGTTTTTCAGAAAAAAATCGATGAGTTGAATGCCAAGATAGCTGCAATGAAGGAAAAACCGCAGCCTAAGGAGTCCGTGCGCGTGAAATTGCCGAAGATCGGCACCAAGATGCCACGCAATGTCTTCTTTGTGGAGTGTAACTCCACTGGAATTGTCATTCGCAAGCGGGGGGGGAAGGCCGAGAACATTACACTCGCAGAGCTAAAGGGGGATTCTGGTTGCCCAGCCTTTGTGGACTTTGTCGAAAGCGCAAAAAGCACAGGTGATTACGCAATTATCTTTCTTCTTCGCAAATCGGGACTCGAGTCCTACGCCTACGCAAACGCAATTGCCGAATTGGACTGCAAAGCAAAGACCAGTAAACTTCCGATGCCAAATGATGGCAAGATTGACCTCTCGGGGTTTAAAATGTAATTCTTTAATTCAATGGCTGTCAGACGAAAAAAAGCAGAAGGTGGGGATGGATCGAGTCTCGACTCTCTTATGGATGCGCTCACGAATGTCGTGGCGGTACTTATTTTCGTCTTGCTACTGGTAAATTGCGATGTCTCCCAGACGGTTGTCAAGATCATGGAAGATATCGTTCCCGTGAGTGACGAGGAAATGAGGCAAGCTCAGGAAATGTTAAAGCAAATCGACTTGGATGCGAAAAGGTTGGAGGAACTTCGCAACATGCCTCAACCCTCCGTAGTAGAATTTGAAGAACTTCAAAAAGCGATTGAGGCACTCAAAAAGCTAAAAGATGAAAAGCTGAAAAAAATTCAGGCTCATGGCGGGGAGATGGCAGAACTGCAGAGGCAACACGATTCGGCTCAAGCCGCCCGGGATGGGGAGCAACAGAAGAATGCCGCCATGCAAGAAGAAATCCAACGCTTGGAAGGCCTTCTCGATACCACACCGGTATCAAAAGAGATTCCGCCAACCGAAATCACCATCCCGGCCACTCGCGAGATTCCTGAAGGAGCTAAAGTGCACAATGTTTATGTTTGTCAAAATCAAGTAATTTTAGCCGATGTGGATGCTGCGATGGAGCAGATTTCTAAAAAAATAGATTATTTTAAGAAAAACAAAGATAAGTACGCTTTTTCAGGAGGGGATGAATCTGAAGAAGAGGGTGAAGACGGCACGAAACTGTCTGCTGCGGAGCGCCGTGAGGCTCGTGCTAATATGAAAGCTGCAGCTAAAGAGGAGCAAGCGATTATCTTTGATAAAAATAAAACAGTACCTGAATTAGGCAAATTAACTTTTCCTCCAGGCAGGTGGGGTGTCTTCTCCCAGCCTTGGTGGGGGCACGCGCGCCTGATAGGCCAGTTCTGGGGGATCACAGAGGGCGCTACCACGATGGAGCAACTCAAGATGCCCAGCAATAACTTTACAGCCGCACTCAGCAAAATGCGCCCGCCAAACGAAATCGTCATGTTCCATGTGTCTCCGGACTCTATGCTCACCTACGCTCTAGCCAGAGAGATAGTGGATAAGAAAGGCATTCCTGCTGGTTGGAATGCTACAGGATATATGGAATTAATAGTCGATATTCCGGGCTTTGCCACGAATGTAACCGGAGCAGCTCCGGCGCGCGATCCAAATTACATACCACCAAAAGGCCCGCGTGCCACCGGCGGAAAATTGGATT
>JBIPMC010000163.1:0-5026 GCA_044369345.1 Terrimicrobiaceae bacterium | reverse complement strand
TAGGAGGCCATAGAGGCCGCCGTATTGGTATTGATTACTACTGACATATCCGTTGTCTTTCTAATGCGGATTCCGTTCCGCTGTCGGGCCGTTTTGGTTCACTGTTCGACCCCAGTGTTTGGAGAATTTCTCCTTGGTTGTTTAATCGGCACCCCAGCGAGGTCCTTTAGCTTTTTTTCAGCTTCTCGAAAAAACCTTCTATCCCTTCCGCTGGATGCGCGCCAGGATTCATGGCAGTCTCCAGCGCAATCATGAAAAAACAACCCGCCAAGCCCTCAGCCAAAGCCCCACTGCGCCTGTTGGGCAAAGCCTCCGCACTGCCGACCGAGCCCTCCCGCCAAATCCTTGATTCGTTCCTGAACAGCCACCCTGACCGAGACTACACGATCTTTCTTGAGACCGAGGATTTCTCCTCCGTGTGCCCCGTCACAGGCCAGCCTGACTACGCAGAGATCAGCATCCAATATGTTCCTGCTGCGCGTTGCGTCGAGACGAAGTCCCTCAAATACTATCTCGCCTCGTTCCGAAACACCCCGGCCTTCAATGAGCAAATCGTCAATCGCATCCTCGAGGATTTGGTCGCCGTATGTTCACCGAAAAGCATGACCGTTCGCGGCGCCTTCGCTTCACGCGGGGGATTGTCTCTCACCGTGGAGGCCACGCACATAGCGCGCGGCAGGAAGCGCTGAGTTACTTCTTGTAAAAACCAATCGCCGTCACGAGATCGATGGCGCGTTGCAAGACGGTATCCCGGAATTCGGATGAGGCCTCCACGCGCGAGACCTCGGTGATCTCTGGATTGGTATTGGCCACCAGCGCCGCCTCGTTCATGCGCGGCGGCTCGACATCAAACGCAACCCGGTCCGCACCCTCCTTGCTGGCTTGATTAAAAATCTTGTCGCGGGTTTCGCGATCAAGACTCACGGCGATATCGGGCGAAATGCCCTGCGGGAAAAGCGCGCCACTCTTCGGCAACAGCGCTTGCGCTGCTGCCACACGGACCGAGCACCCAGCTCCTAACGGAAATTCAGCAAACTCCACCGCCGCGCCGGCGGTTTGCGAGCCGACCACCATCGCTCCCACATTATCTCGAAGTGTCGCTGCCAAAACCTCTGCCGCGCCGCGCGTGTCCTTATCAACAAGCACCACCAAAATCCCTCCGAAAACCGGCGCTGAATCGTTCGTGACAATCCGCTCCTGGTTGGAATTCGGTTTTTGCACTGTGAAAAGCACCGCTCCCTTAGGGCAAAAACGCTTCGCAAACACAACGCCGCCATCCAAGCCTTTCTCTTCGGGAACTCCTCGCAGATCCAGAATCACGGCCCCAACTGATTTCTCCCCGAAATTTTTGAGAGCCGAATCCATTTGCGCAAGCGCAGCGGCGTCCAACTTACCCAGGCGGATGTAGCCCACGCGGCCATCGAGAACCTCGGCCAGAAATGGAAATATCGTCGCCTTCTCTGGCTTGGCGTCCGTTTCTACAATCGACACGCCCGGGCCTAGACACGCGATCAGTCCTTGCAAAAGCGCACGCTGCGAGGCGTTATCGAGCTGCACGGTCGAAAAAAAATTGGCGCGCACCGCCTCCAGAGCCTTTTGCACCTGCACCTCATCAAGAGCATCGACCGATTGATTCGGCTCAACAGCCTGCGACACCGAGATCAAAAAAAGGCCCGCAATTCCGATAAAAAAAGCTATGCGAGAGTGGAGGGCTTTCCAAACCCTTTTCTGAAATGACTCCGTGCTCTTGGTCAATTCCTCGGAAGGCCTCATCACGCGCCAATATCATTCCGGCGCTGGATTCCGTCGAAGGAAATTCGGTCGGCGGCTTGATAGGCGACCTCACGCGCGCCAGCGAGGTTTGGGCCGAGAGCAGTGACCCCGAGCACGCGCCCGCCGTTGGTCAGGATTTGGCCGTCCAGAGCCTTCGTGCCGGCATGGAAAACAACGACCTCATTCAACTCAGCAGCGGATTTCAGACCCGCGATCGATTTTCCTTTTTCGTAGGACCCAGGATATCCGCCCGAGGCAAGAATCACGCACACGGCGGCGCGGGAATCCCACTCCGGGGCGCTTGCGGAGAGCGTTCCCTCCACCGTGGCCTCCAGCAGCGGCAACAAATCCGACTTCAAGCGACGAACGAGCACTTGGGTTTCGGGATCGCCCCATCGGCAGTTGAACTCCAAAACCTTCGGTCCCTCGGCGGTGAGCATCAGGCCGGGAAATAGCATCCCGCGAAAGGCCAGACCGTCCTTTTGAATCCCGGCCAAAAACGGATCCAAAATCTCGCGGCAAATCCTCGCACGCAGGGACTCATCGACCGACCCCGACGGCGAGATCGTTCCCATGCCGCCGGTATTCGGACCGAGGTTTCCGTCAAAAGCCTTCTTGTGGTCGCGGCAATCGGGCAGGAGCAAATACGACGAGCCATCCACCAACGCGTGGATCGAGCACTCGACGCCTTCGAGGAATTCCTCAATGACGATCCGCTTGCCGGCAGCGCCGAACGCGCCATCCACGAGGCACAACCTCACGGCTGCCTCGGCCTCGGCGAGGTTTTGGGCAATGATCACGCCCTTGCCAAGCGCGAGCCCGTCGGCCTTCACCACGAGCGGGTATTTGGCGGAGCGGCAAAAATCCAATGCCTCCGCGCTGTCGGTGAATTCGCGATAATCCGCCGTGGGAATTCCATGGCGTTGCATGAAATCTTTCGCGAACGCTTTGGAGGATTCGAGCCGAGCCGCATTCGCGCGCGGCCCGAAAATTTTCAAGCCAGCAGCTTCGAAGGCATCCACCACGCCGGCGGCCAAAGCGTCGTCCGGCCCGACGACCGTAAAATCAATGCGGTTCGCCTTCGCGAATTCGACGAGCTTTTCGACATCCTCGGCGGCGATTGGGACATTTCCCCCGACTTGCGCTGTGCCCGCGTTGCCTGGTGCGGTGTAGATTTTTTCGACCAGTGGCGACTGCGAGAGCTTCCAAGCCAATGCATGCTCACGCCCGCCAGAGCCCGTAACGAGAACCCTTTTCTTCATTTGTTGAAAACGAGAGTGACCGGTTGGGCGGGGAGCATTTGGCGGGAGAACAAGACTGTCGATCCCTGAACACCTCGCGGTTCACCATGCAACCATCTGCCTGCCGAACCCATCGGGATCACTACCTTTGGACGCAACTGCGCGAGCACCGTATTCCGCGATTCGCCGCCAAGCGAATCCATCGGCAAAAACAGGATGTCCACCGCGCCGATTTGCGTGAGTTGATCGGCGTCGAACGGCTTAGACTGGCGACCGAGAAAGCAAAACTTCATGCCGTCCATCATCCAAGTGTAGGTGAGATTCATACCATCGACTGATTGGATTTGAGCATTCCGGTAGGTCGGCACGCCACGGACAGGAATCCCGGTGATGGTTGCAAGGCCAATGCCGACGCCGCCGCGCAGGATGGCGGGCTGGTTGTCGATCGCATTGATGTTGTTGGAATCCGGTCGCTCCGTGGTGACGAGCACTATGTCTGTCTTAAGTGGACTGGGCAAAGAGCGACCGCCGGTTTTTGCCGCGAAGGGATTCGTGAGGATTGAGGTGCCGATTGGTGAGGTAATGCGGTAACACTGGTTCCCGAGCCAATCGATGCGCGTAAACCGAGGCGAGGATTTGGGTGTCTGCGTTCCCCCTCCGCATCCCGCCAAGGCGAGGACGAGCACCAGACCAAAAACAAGACGGCGCATGATCAGGCGAGAAGTTGGACTCCAAGATCTCCAATGCGACTGATCGTAAGACCCTGCAACGCGTGAACCTCAGACGCCATCACCTTGAAAATCTCCTCGATCGAATAAACCCCGTTCGATCCACCGACAGCCAGCACGAGATCGCGCAAAACCTCCCAGTCGTCGCGGGCCTGCCCGGGCGGCTGGATGGCTTGGTTGAGGCGCTGGAGGCGGCCCTTGAGGTTGATCATCGTGCCGCGCTTCTCGGCCCACGCACTGGTGGGGAGCACCACGCTCGCATGGGGCGTAGTTTTGTTCGCAAGGATTCCGGCGACGACAAGCACCTCGAGTTTTTTCAACGACTCTTCGGAAATTCCGCAATCCACGGCATCCTCGCCGAGCACAACCAGCGCAGTGATTTCTCCGGCTTGAACGCGGCGCGCAATCTCAGGCAACTTGCCGGTCGCAAGACCAAGCAACTTCGCGCCGATCGTGTTCGGATTTCCATCGTCGGAAATCAAAAATCCATCGCCCTTCTGCGGACGCGGCAACACATCGAAATTCTCGATCTTGAGCGCGGTGGCGAGGCGGCTGGCGAGAAACATTTCCTCGTTCGTCATCCGCGCCGAAGCGATCAAAGCGGTCTTGGCCGGATCGCGCCCCTGGAGTTGCTGCGCGGCGGCGGCGATGGCGCGAGGCCATTTCGCAGGCACCTCCTCGCCTTTCACCACGGGCGAGACGAGGCGGTCGTCGCTATGGAGATAGTGGAAATTCATGCGATGGCTGTCAGGCATCCAGCACGAGTTCACCTCGTCATTCTCGCGCGGCGTGATGCGGTAAACGATGTTCTCACGGCTGCCGATGATGATGTTGCAGCCTGTGCCGCAGGAGACATCGATGCTCTTGGTTTCCTTCAAAAACCAGACGCGCATCTTGAATCGAAAATCTTTGCTCGTCAGCGCTCCAACCGGGCAGATATCGACCGTGTTGAGCGAGTAATTATTGTCGAGCCGCTTGCCGGGGTGCACCGACAGCGTGGTGTGGCTGCCGCGGTTCAGGAAGCCGAGCACATCGTCGTGCGCCACCTCTTGCATGAACCGGATACAGCGCGAGCACATGATGCAACGCTCGTCATCGAGCACGATCCGCTCGCCAATGTCGACGCGCTTGGGCTTTTTCACCTTCTCCTCGCGGAAGCGCGACTCACCCTTGCCGTATTCGACCGAAAATTCCTGCAACCGGCACTCGCCAGCCTGATCACAAATCGGGCAATCGAGCGGGTGGTTGATCAGCAAAAATTCCATTACGCCCTTGCGGCACTCT
>JBIPMC010000377.1:0-5042 GCA_044369345.1 Terrimicrobiaceae bacterium | reverse complement strand
CTATCCACAGCATATGAACATGCTCAAACACTTTCTATGTATACAATACAGATGTGGAGATAAAGTGTGTGGAGTTGTACAGCCTTAACCATGTCAACAGGTCATTGTTTCACCCCTTCATCCCCACATTACCCAAATCTGGGTCAGCTTGATGGCCAGCAGTGTAACAGTGCAAGGGTGCACCCATATGCCTATCCACAGCAAATGAACATGCTCAAACGCTTTCCATCTATAAAATATGGATGTGGAGAAGAATACAACCTCAACCATCTCAATGCGTCATTGTTTCAACTTACCATCCCCACATTACCCAAATCTGGGTCAACTTGATGGCCAGCAGTGTAACAGTGTAAGGGTGCACCCATATGCCTATCCACAGCATATGAACATGCTCAAACACTTTCTATGTATAAAATATATGTCAACAGGTCACTGTTTCACCCCATCATCCCCACATTACCCAAATCTGGGCCAACTTGATGGCCAGCAATGTAACAGTGCAAGGGTGCACCCATATGCCTATCCACAGCATATGAACATGCTCAAACACTTTCCATATATACAATATGGATGTGGAGAAGAAGTGAGTGGAGTTGTACAGCCTCAACCATGTCATTGCGTCATTGTTTGCCCCACAATCCCCAGATTACCCAAATCTGGGTCAACTTGGCCAGCAATGTAAGAGTGCACCATATGCCTATCCACAGCATAGTATGAATATGCTCAAACACTTTCTATGTATTTAATATGGATGTGGAGAAGAAGTGAGTCGTATGTAAATGTGCTCAAACATTTTCTTGATGTTCAATATGGATTTGGCAGGCAAACTACAAAATTCTAAATTGGGGACTCCCTGTTAAAAAGCAGAGTTTGTGGTAAAATGGGGATTAACATACATACATACCAATATGGATGTGGAAAACAAATGAGTGTTATTCTACAGCCTCAACTTGTCAACACATCATTTTTTTTCATTCTTCCATAATGTCCAAATTACTAAATCTGGGTCAACTTGACCAGCAGTGTAACAGTGCAAGGGTGCACCCATATGCCTATCCACAGCATATGAACATGTTCAAACACTTTCCTTATATACTTTATTGATTTGGAGAAGAAGTCAGCAGTATTAAATTATAATATTTATTGATAATGGCACACATGGGTTACAGGTATCATTTTTCACATTGCACAATATCTCTCAGAAATGAAAACTGCTATGCTAAGTCATTTGGAGGGAATATGGACCCTCTCTTCATCCACTTCTCTATCTATTATCAATTTTACAATAAAAAATATTAATTATCTATTAATTTACACACCGTTGTCAATAAATTGCCGCCCTGATTGCCGACGCCTTGATGGCACTGCCGATCAGTCTGCTGTGGATGATGGCTTAGTTTTGCCACACATCTGACAGATTCTTAGTGGCGCACGGATGCCATTGTGCCCTATTGCGGCTGTATTTTAATTCCTCTGCTACCAGTTGGTTGGCAGTTGGTCGGTTGTTGGAAATAAAGGTTGCCAGGCTTTAGGAGGTTCCCTCCAAGAGGATAATACTACCATGGTACACTCTATCTTGTACACTATTTTTTATTTTGGCATGACATTGGCCGGGGGTATGGGTGAGGCTGGCAGGGGTGGGGTTGTTCCAGAAAAGGGAGAGAGAGAGGTGAGGGTTTTTTTTTCTTTGCTCCACCCCACCATTCATATCACATGTGGGGGTAACATGAATGAGAAGCATGGAGAGGGAGAGATGGAGAGGAGATGCAAAGTCGAAGAAGAGAGAGGAGAAGAAAAAAGCGGGAAACATGTCATGGCTAGACTGCAATGAATGGATGGACCTTCCTTTTGCTTGAATGGGGTGATGGACAGACTAGAGATGGGAGAATGGCTCCAACTCAAAATAATATCTTTCAGTGTCACAGGTGTGTGATTAACTTTGGAGGGTTGGTGGACAACCACCAACAACTAACACCACAGCTCATTCTCTGTTTGTTTCTTGTGGTTGCAATGAAAAATAAAAAATTGATAGATGTAGCCTTGCAGCATGCATTGCATACTTCCTCATCATCAAACCAAGACAATCAATTAGCTGAATCATGCAACTTTTGAACACCATTTCAGCCAATGCACTCAAAAGCAAGCAAGATTACTTTGTCTATCACAGATGGGAGGGTTAATACATACCAAGGGGTGTGACTTACATTAAAGTCCATCCACACGTCAAGATGATCAAGAATAATGCATTCAAAAAACTCACCCTGTTGGTGATTGTGATACTCAACAATGGGCTGGAGGAGGTGCACATCACTACAACACATCCTCATACCCAACACCATCAAGGCGATCAAGGAAGGGGCATCCCAAACATGCAGGCAAATGAAGATTGCAATTCTCTACAATGGGCTGGAGGAGATTGGGGATAGGGCATTTTGAATGCAGATCACTCGAAAGCATCACCATTGTACCCAATGCCGTCAAGAAAATTAGGAGGGGGCATTCAAAAAATGCTTGGGGTTGATGACCATGACTCTCGACAATCAACAATGGTCTGGAGGAGATTGGGGCAGGGGCATTTCACAGTTGCAGATCACTCAAAAGCATTGTCATACCCAACGCCATCAGGGTGATTATGGGGGGGGGGGCATTTCACCATTGCAGATCACTCAAAAGCATCATCATTCCCAATGTCATCAGGGCAATAATGTTTGGGGCATTCAGTTACTGCTCAGAGATGCCAGCTGTGACTCTTGGAAATGGGTTGGAAGAGATAGGGGGAGAGGCATTTACATATTGCTCATCGCTATGATGCATAGACATACCCAACACCATCAGGGCAATTAGGGTGGAGGCATTCATTTGTTGCTCGGAGATGATGACTGCCACCCTTGGAAATGAGCTGGAGGAATAGGGCCTGATGCATTTAATAGTTGCAAATTGCTACAATGCATCATCATGCCCAATGCTGTCAGGGTGATAAGGAGGGGGGCATTCAGATATTGCTGGGAGATTACGACTGTAACCTCAAAAATGGGCTGGAGGAGATAGGGAAGGAGGCACTTGAATGGGGCATGTCACTACAATGCCTTGTCATACCCCTCGCTGCCAAGATGATTAAGGACCATGCATTCTACTGGGGCTCAAATCTAACCCAAGTGAAGTTTTGCAATGAAATTGAGGAGTTCATGTCCAGCAAGGCAATACGTGAGTGGTGGTGGAATAAGGGCCTACACAAAAAGACCGTTAGTACATATTGCTTCTTGGTCCGATGCAGTGTCCTGGAGCATCTTTTGAGTCCAGCTCTGATAAAGCAGGTCAATATTCACAATATGCTGGGATGCATTCCTGCCAACATACTGAGGGTATGAATGCTTACTTTGCTACCATTGATTCCAAGCTATCCATCAATGATAATTTATTGAACGAAGCTCCCATTCTTTTTTCCACAACAGTTTGGCTTAGATTATGGTATTGTTTTGAATATTATATCCTTCTTGTAACTGCTGGTGATGATGACAAGGAAAGGTTGCATAATGAAGAAGGTGATGGCAATGAAAAAAATGATAACGGGTTTGCAAAGCTATGATGATAAAGTGATTTCATTAAATGATGACTAACAATTATTCAATTGTATGTTGAATATAACATTTTTTTTCAATCCTCTTTCATCTACTATTTATTGTTTTATCCAAAGACTGATATGTCACAAGCATTGACCTAATAGTTGTTGTCGTATACGGTGCTGAAGGAATTTCCGCCCCCACCGGCACTACCATCGAGAGGACATTCGAACCTGGTCAGACAAATGCCGCTGTTACTAGTTGTCGAATGGAAGTTGTACTTGCCCAATCCCTGTTGTTCGACCAATGACGTATTCTGGCATCTACTCGTGTTATACTCGCTCAGACTTGTCGTATCACATCATTATCGCGATAGATCGAATCTTGGACTATTGATCGAAGTCGATTTCTGCGGGGGGGGGGGGAAGGTAATGAACCATCACGTCCATTGTCACAGTTAGCTGCGTGGCTGGGGAGGTTATCGTCTGGAGAAAAAAAAGGACGTTGGGAGACTTCATTGCACAATGAAAAAAGGGAGCAAGCATAAATATCGTCGTTCGACGCCCCCCCCCACTTCTACCATATTTGGCCTTCTCTCACCTCAGCCGTTACTATGCCAATGGACTCGCTATCCTCCTCTGATAATGGCCGGGGCGATGCGATGGGGTTCGTGCCCGCAATGACACCTTTCTGCTTCCTTTTTTCCTTGCCCCATTATATCTCTTTTTTTTATCACGCGGCGTTGCAAATTTGGGCATTATACCCCACCGTATTCGATGGGCGGTGCATTTGAATCCCCCCCCGCCGGAATACACGTCGGTGCAGGCATCGGTTGGCGCATTCCGAAACTCGACGGTGCACTCCGACCAAAAATCGACGAGACAAATTCGGGATCCACGCCACGCGACCAGTGCGTGGGGGAGGTCGGGGATCATCCCCGCCCATCCCTCCCGCGTTCGTGCGGATTTTCCGGGATCGTATCCGATCGGGTGTTGAGGTGAGGGGGAATGCACACTACCTCCTCGGCACGCATTCTCGGATCAATCCCCTGAGGCAAGCGCCGCGCCCGACGACGTGCACGATACGGGTGAGCGATGGCGCAGTCGCTATCGCGTGACCACGGGCGGAATATCTCCCCCCGATGTTGTGGATATTCCCGAATGATGACCGGACGCGCCATCGATCGGGGCACGCACTTCTGGCACCCTCCCTTTCCGCCCCCACTCGAGCCGCCATTTTGCATACGACGTTTGGGGTCGATATTACGTGGACAGCCACGAGATTCATCGAGTCGTAAAACGAATCGCCATACCGCACCATACCGAACCCCCCCCCCCCACACACACACCCACCCACCAAGAGAACGTGTGGACTTCGTCCCGCTGTTTGTTCTCGTCGGATGCCGAACGCCGGCGGGGAAGGAGGGGGAGGGGGGGGGGGGGGGGGGAATGGGGTCGCCGCGGTAACAGCGGGGGGGCCCGC
>JBIPMC010000410.1:0-5073 GCA_044369345.1 Terrimicrobiaceae bacterium | reverse complement strand
TAGGGTCTTTGTTAAGAAGACAATCAATAGGGGCGTCGTTTTCGGGATTCATGATCGTTGTGATGTTTCAAAAGAGAACTTATGAGGACAGAGTGGTGGGGACAATAAGGGAGGGAGTAAGCGATTTCGAACAGCGGACCAGAGATGAAAATATTATGAGACCAAAAAGAGAACTCCCTCATAAAGCCCTCTCGGAGAGCTCGTAAAATATAAATCGGTCACTAGTCTGGGTCCCATGAAGCCCTCTCGGAGAGCTCGTAAGAAATAAAGCGATCACGAGTCTGGGTCCCGCATGAGATGACGTTAGAGAAAATAGGCGGCGCAAAAGTATGTATCAAATAACTGAAATGATAGAACAGAGATGATAGGAGAGACAACACTCCAGACCACTCTCGGAAAGCTCGTGCGAAAAAGATAGTTCAAGAGTCTTGTCTCAGATGACGTCAGAGAAAAGTGGGGGCGCAAAGGGTATCCAAGAACTGAGTGAGAAGAGAACCACTCCTATCAACTAGATTAGACTTAAGTTGAATTTCAAATCTGGGTGAACTCTTGAGAATAACTGTCCTCATTTAAGGCTCAATTCAATTTTTAAATTTCCGGAAAACATTTAATACAGAGCCCATTTCCAACATCAGATAAGCCATATGTTTTTGCTTGTTGGGGATCAATAAATAGATGTTTTTCCATCACAACCTCGTTGCAAATGCTACATACATTTCCCATTCTCTCATCATTGGGGGCAACTTGATTATGTCTCATCCGATAATGTGTAAGATACTTAACATTTTCGATGGATGTTTGACCACCTTGTGTGTCCTGAGTGCCTAATCCTTCATCAAACTCAAAATTTTTAAGAAATTCATCATGATCGATTGAATAGGTTGATATAGACCTCTTGCTGCTGTGTTCGTCATCATCATCATCATCATCAGATGACTCCTTGAAGGTATCACCTCCCCCTGGTGACTTCCCCCCCTTCAGGTTCGCAACTAGTTCATCATCAGACGACGAGCTGTTCTCAGTAAATGTCTGCCCATGAAGTAATGTCTTCCCAGGTCCTAATGTCATGAAATGACTTCGGGAGCCGCACTTTCCAGCTTGCTCATCATGAGAGAGATTTTGATCAGACGGCTCAAACATTATTTCTTCATCATCATCATTACTTCCTTGGGCAGTCTTCCCACCCAAAGGCCTCTGCCCAGATCGTAATGTCTGCCCATGAAGTAATGTCTTCCCAGGTCCTAATGCCATGAAATGGCTTTGGGAGCCGCCATTTCCAGCTTGCTCATCATGAGAGAGATTTTGATCGGACGAGTCAAACATTTCTTCGTCGTCGTCATTGTTTCGTTGGGCAAGCAACATCTTCCCACCCAAAGGCCTTCCACCCAAAGTATTCCCACCCAAAGTATTCCCACCTTGAGAAGGCTGCTTTGGATATTCATGGTCATCGTCTTCATCCATCTCATCATTATCCAGGCTGAATTGTAGGTGTTCTCCAGTGTGAGCATATACGAAAGTGAACCTTTCTTGCTTCGCCTCTTGTAACAACGTTAGTGAATTTTCATTGTCATATTGACGGAAGCCGTTACCTGAATCAACGATTAAATGCCGGTGTCTTTTGCAGGCTGGAACTTTTGACACCCTGAGTTCATCCTCCCTTATGCCTTAAGTTACCAACAAATCCTCAGCATCATATTCAACATCAACACTTTCATTACAGCCGGAGAAAACACATGTATCACTCTCTAGAAAAGGCAGGATGTATTTATTCCAAAAAACTACCTCTTGATCGTCTTCTTTCATGTAAGGCATGACGATGCAGAAATTATGAATCGTCTGCATGATGTGGGTAAGTGTTTCAACAGTCGCATCAAACTTCCGCTTTGATGACGTGATGCTCTCTGGCACCTGAGCCCCTTTCTTGCTGCCCCTTTTATTCCTGCCTGAAGATGTTGTATCCTTGTGCTCACTACGAGAACGCTTCTTTGGTTTGTTGCCGTCGATCATACCAGAGGCAGATCCAGCATTAACATCAGCATGCTGAGATCCAGGATCAACAGCAGGACCAACATCTTCAACAGGAACACTCTCCTTCGCACGGCCCTGGTGATCGACAGAAACACCAGCAGGACCACTCTCAGCAAGACCCTCACCATCAGGAGCAACAGGGATGCCTCCACTTGCATTCACTGGATCGCCTACACCAGCAGCAGCCTCCACATTGCCTCCTCGAGATTCAGCCCCCACATTGTCTCCTCCAGATGCACCCCTCCTCGCATTGCCTCCTCCAGCAGCACCAACCCTCCTCACATTGCCTAGACCAGCAGCAGTGTTAATTCTATTCTGGAAAAGATCTTTTAATTTCTGGTATTTTTCTGGCTCAAATAGCATTGCATTTGAAGACTTTTTCGATATTTTTGTTAACTGTTTTCCAAGGATTTCACCATTATTATTCCCGACTAATGGTGAGGATGATGGTATATTATTCCCAGATAGGGCGTTTGAAAACTCAACACGCCCCCCCAAATCTTTGACATTGATCACAGTCGCCAAAAGATCTGGCAATGAAATGGAAATGCCAGCAGACGTAGTGACTGCTGTGAGAGACTGCAGAAGTTTAGTTTTTCCAGATTCATCCCGTCGATCTTCACCAATAGTGCAAATAAAAGATTCCGCCGCTGCTCGAAGATTTAAACATGATGGGCCAAGTACACTAGAGGGGCAGTCACACTCATTGAACTTGTCACAGCATTTTGTATTGCAAAATGAGTGGCAGATTATTCCTAACCATTTCCTGTCCCAATCCGTTATAACAGGGTCGACCCCATGTAAAGAGGAAGCGTGAAGGGCACGGACACAAGCTTGACTCATTAATAATGGAAGAAAACGATGCAGCATGGGTTTCGGTTTTCCACGAAACTCTTTAGACCTTGCGTCGATCTTTGCTGCTTTAAGCGCTTTATCGAAATAACTTTCCAACTGGCAAAAGTTCTCATGAATTGAGACAACCAACAAGATGACATAGTTCAAAGCTTTCTCTCCATCGCCAGATGTGTTTTGCTTTGAAAATTCGGGGGAATTATATGGGGTCACTTTGCGAAGGATATTCCGAACTTCATCAGAGACTTCCTTTGATAGGAAGCTGAAGAGCAGCAGCCAAAAAATGCAAACAAATGGAGCAGGAAGGTGGTCGGAAAGTTTTTTCTCACCCGTCTCGAAGTGGTGATATTCCGTTTTGTTTGATGGATTATTGAAAAAAGCCTTCATAGTTGCATTTTTTTGATCACTGGTGAATAGCTTCTTGTTGTTCAGCATAAGATGGATGAAATTTTGGCAGTCCGATTTACTGCTATGAGCATTCCAGCCGCAGAAACTCGTTATCCCATATGGTTCTAAAACCCCCCTTTGACATTTTGGGAGGAGAAGGAAGTGCAGCAAATCATCAATGTCATTCTTCTGGAATATATCGTTAAGATCGATGCCCCATTTTTTCAGCTCCAATAACACGTAATCTGCGATGTTTTTGTCCCCGCCCCTTAAAAATTCTAGGATCTGACGGGCCTTTCTTACAATAAAGCAGTGTTCTGAGAGCCTGGAAAAATCTTTGACCAACTTCGTACTATCTACCGCACGGACCCCTCTTTCAATATTTCCGTCTTCGTCTAACATATTCATGCGTCCCATGTATCCAACAACATTGTCAGGATCTAGTAGAGGCTGCATGTTCAACCGCATAAACGTCTCGTTGAGAAAAAGGTCTTCAGGATCTATTCCGTCAAGTCCGTCCTTAACAGGTGAAACGACATCAAGTAAGTCCAGCTTTTTATCTTTCCCATCAATTTTCTGCTTCTCTACAGAGTATTTCTTCTGTGTCTGCACAAAGTCTGCGTTGAATTCTTTAGGAATAGTGTAATCAACATTGATCTTTGTGTTGATCGGATGAGGGTCTTCTGAGAAACGTTCTATCAACCTTGTCTTTACATCCCCTTCAAAAGACCCAAATGTCCCAGTAAAAAGTGCATCATACGCAAAATCACGATGGGCGCCATCAGTCTTGTGGCTAATTATTTTGGAAAGAAAAGGAAAATTGCTGTTGACCCATCGGAGCAAGAAAGCCCTACTAAATATACGGTCATCGACGCCCTCTTCTCCCTTCTCGCACTGGCAGATGAAATCATCAAACCCTTTCTCGCCATCTGATGACTCTAGATCTTTCTCGTACAATGCCAAAACACCCTTCATACTTTCACGCTCCCAGCAGGGAAAGGATTTGTTATATATTAGTGGCTTCATATAATCCTTGATGAATTTCAAGTTCTCAGAGGGCTTTGAAGATTTCGGGAAAGCAATTTCAAGCAATTTAAAGAACTCCGCCAAGAGTGTTTCAATGTCCTTTCCACTTGAATCAAAATCGTCTGATTTAGTAAGAATCTTGATGGCATCACTGATAATATCTGGAGTAAGTACAGTAGCTTTGTAACGTTTCTTAGGCTCACGACCAGGTTGATAATAGTTGAAAGCAACTGACTTGCACTCAGAATGGTCGTCATGAGGCGAACTAAGGTCCATCTCTGCGAAAGAACTGAAAACGACGACGTAACCGTTTTGATCTATAACAGAGTAATCTGAAATACTGATGATCATATTGTCTTTGATATCCGAACATGTGAATCGGGAAAGGTCAATGTTGCGAGCATTAGTCTCAACAGCATAGCCAGGGCGAAAGGCGACATCTTCCGAGTACTCTGGCTCATCTTCAGGATGAAGATTAGTTGCAGCTAGCACTTTTGCTGAAACAAGTAACTGCATAATTTTGTTGGGCTATTTTGAACAGCGGACCGGAGATGAAAAATTTGTGAGACCAAAAAGAGACATTGTCTCGAGGTATTGGTCCGTGAGTTGGCGTGAACCGCTCTCGGAGAGCTCGTATTATGAGAATCTGTCACGAGTCTTGGTCCCGTGAGTTGATGTGAACCGCTCTCGGAAAGCTCGTATTATGAGAATCTGTCACGAGTCTTGGTCCCGTGAGTTGGCGTGAACCGCTCTCGGAGAGCTCGTATTATGAGAATCTGT
>JBIPMC010000162.1:0-5077 GCA_044369345.1 Terrimicrobiaceae bacterium | reverse complement strand
GAAGTGGGTTTTATCGCCGGAGAGGAGGACTTGGCTCCGGTGCTGGATTGCGGAGGCGAGCACGGGGCGGTCTTTTTCCGGGAGGAGAAGGTCGAGGCTCGGGATGGACAAGGCGGGCGGACTTGCAATGCGGGAGATGCCGCGCAGGAGGCTCTCGAAATCGGGCAGTGCGGCGGGGAATTTTTGTTCCAAGTTTCGCCGGGCTTCGGCGATGCCATATTCATCGGCCACACATTCATGGCCGCGGATTTGAATTTGATGGACGAGCTGGCGGATGGCTCCGGGGGATTTTGCGGCGGAGAAAAGAATGATGGCGTCGAGGAAAACACGCATCGGCTATGGACTCGCGTGGGGCGGGTTTTTCTGGAACCAAGCGGCCAACTCGGCCTCGGCCTCATCGAATTCGGCGATCCGCTTGTCCGAATAAATCTCAATGGGCACGGTGACCGCCGGGCGCAGGAGGATGCCCTCCGGCGTGGTCTCGGCGATGAGGTTGTCTTGGGGGCGCAGGCCTGCCGCCTCGCGCATCTTCGCAGGCAAGGCAATGAGTCCGCGGCCGGATATGGTGAGAGTGGCTTTCATGGAGCCAATTTTGCAGAATTGCAGAAAAGCTGCAAATGCGCTTTCTGTTCAGCCTGCCATTCCAGCTCAAGCAGCGCGGGAGATCAGGCCTTTTCGACGCGGACTCGGTCCAAGCGGCTATAAAAAGTGGCGCGGTCGTCGCGGCAGAAGCCTGCCAGGGTGATTCCCCAGCGTTCGCTCATTTCCACGGCGAGCGAGGAGGGGGCGGAGATGGCGGAGAGGATGGGAATACCCGCGCGGGCGCATTTTTGGACGATCTCGAAGGAAACCCTCCCGCTCACGGTTAGCACATCCGCGAGGGGGAGTTGGTCGTTTTCGAGGAGGAACCCAATCACCTTGTCCACAGCATTATGGCGCCCGATGTCCTCGAAGAGGCACAACACTTCGCCATCCGCCGTGGCGGCCGTGGCACCGTGGCAACCACCTGTGCCGTCGAACTGGCTTTGGCGCGCGCGGGCGTTTTTGTGAATCGTCTGCAACGCGGCGGCGCTGATCTCAACTTCCTTGGTGACCGGCGTGATGCCATCGAACATTTTTTTGATCGATTGTTTGCCGCAGAGTCCACAGGACGAGGTGGATGTGAGGCGGCGGTTGGTCGAGGTTTTGGCGGCATCGGCCAAATCAACCCGCGCCACGGTCCCGAGTTCGGTTTCCGCCTGCGTATATTTCAGAAATGGGGCCTCGTTCACCGACTCCGCAAAAAGCAGTCCGCGCACGAGAAACCGCTCGGCTCCAGGCGTTTGCATGGTCATCGAAAAGAGCGAGCCGTTGGCGATGATCTGGAGCGGGCGCTCGACCGTGAGGCTGTCCTCCACCTTCTCACTTTGAGAATCCCGCTGGCGCAGGGCGCGGAATTTCCGCGTGTGGGAATCGACCACTTCGAGTTCAGCATCGCCGCAAGCGATGACGCCGTCCTCGAGAATCCGGCATCGCAACCCGCCTTGGCCGACGAGAAAAGCATTCGCGCCGGGTGCCACAGCCTCATCCATCCAGTAGCAGGGTTTGCATTCCTCCACGCCTTCGAAAAGCACCCCGCCAAGGCGAAAACGGCGGCCGATAAGGTCGTTCAAATCCACTCCCGAAACGAGGACATTCCGGCGAAGCGAGGAGCAGTCGAGTCCAGCAACACTGAGGGTTTCGCACATTTTCTCGACCACCTCGCGCGAGAGAAAAGTGATCTGCTGTTTCTCGCCGGGATTTTCGTTGTAGTAGCGGTCTCCCGCGATGCCTTTTCCAGCATGGCATTCGGCGGAATCGAGGCGTTGCATGCCATGTTCGAGGCGGCCTTGACCGTGACGGCCTTTGAAATCGTGGCCCGGCGAAATCCAAATATCGTGAATGGTGACGCGCATCGTTTGGCTCAATGATGGGACACGCAATGGCATCCTTCAATCCATTCGCCATGACCCTCGGTGTAGGTTTCCCGTTTCCAAATCGGAACGCTGGCTTTGATGGAATCGATCAACTCCCGGCAGGCCGCGAAAGCCTCCTCGCGATGCGCGGCGGCGGCCCCGACCCACACGGCCAGATCTCCGGGACGAAGATCGCCCACCGCGTGGATGGCAGCGGCGCGAACGCCGAATTTTCCCGAAACCTCCTCCACCAACCGGCGGCCCTCCTTGAGGGCCAATTCCAAATAGGCCTCGTAGCGCAACCCGGTGACATCGCGGCCCTCGTGGTGATTCCGAACGCGGCCCTCGAAAAAAACAAATCCTCCGCAATCCGGCGCGGACAGCGAATCGCGCAGGGGCGTGAAATCGATGGGATGGGATTCGATGAGAAAAGCCATAGATCAACCTCCCGAAAAGGGCTTGAGAAAAACAACCTTGTCGCCGGAGAGAATAGGATGGTCGTTTCGCGCGAACTCGTCGTTCACAGCGATCCGGACATGGCTTGTCAACCCGGCGAGACCCAAGCGGACGGCGCATTCTTCCAAAAACCCGCCGGCATTTCGCGCCGTCGTGGTGAGGGTTTCCTCGCGGCAGCCCCGCTCCTCGGCCAGTGCGCCGAACCAGCAAATATGGATTTCTTTTGATGCCGATGCGATGTCCTCAGGCGAGTTCATGTTTTCCAAAGCCTGGCGACTAGTTAGCGGCAGCTCCAGCAGCGGTGTCTTTTCCTCGATCAGAATGTGGCGCGGGCAGAGATGATTTCGGGCCGCATGGCTTTGCAAAATCTCCCGCGCCGCCGGCTCGTAAATCGCGCAAAGCGGCTCGGGAAGACCGTCCGAGGAACTCGCGTAGGCGCGAAATGGCAAATCCTCCCTCCGGACGGAAACGAGGTTTTCCAAAACCTCGGGAGTGACGAATGGCAGGTCGCAGGCCATGACCAGCCAAGCGGCGTTTGGCACGCGCTCGAAGGCCGCGAGGATGCCCGCCAGCGGCCCGCCTAAGCCGGGTTTGTCCCGCACCCTTTCGATGTCCTCGCACCCTTCAGGTGCGGGCTGACCATCGCGGAGCGAGAGGAATGTTTTTTCACAAACACGCGCCAGCGCCTGAATTCCTCGCTGCGCTTGGTTCAGGCCGTCAGCACCCAGAACCATCGAGGCCTTGTCGCGTCCCATGCGCGTGCTGCGCCCACCCGCGAGCAACAATCCGTAAAGAGGAGCCTTCATGCAGCGGGCAGGTGGTCGCTTTTGCCGCCGCGTTTTTCGAGCAAGTGGACATTCCGGATTTCCATGTCCTTCGAGAAAACTTTGCACATGTCGTAGATGGTCAACGCCGCCATGCTGGCTGCGGTGAGGGCCTCCATTTCGACTCCAGTTTTGTAAGTCGCCTTCACCTCGGCTCGGATTTCGAGAAGGCTGCCGTCGCACGGCGTGATGGCAATTTTGATGCCGTCCAGCGGGAGCGGGTGGCAGAACGGAATGAGGTTTGATGTGTTTTTCGCCGCCATCGTTCCGGCGATGATCGCTGTGTGAAAAACCGGGCCCTTCGGAGCTTGGATATCGCCATCGGTGAGGCGCGAGGCGACCTCGGGTGGGAGCCACATTTCGGCCAGAGCGGTTGCGGTGCGCAGCGTGAAGGCCTTACCCGAGACATCGACCATTGCGGGATTATTGGCCCCATCCAAATGGCTCCAACCAGCATTGGGCTTGTTTTTAAGGGCGCTCATAGAATCCACGGAAAGTAGGGAGCGGGTGAATCGGCCGCAAATCTTTCGTCCACCTGCACAAAGCCGCTCGAACCAAGTAGTCCTGCGAAATCACCGGAGTTCGCCGTGGGAAAGGCACGAACAGTTCCATCGCCGCCGTCGGTGACTGGTAGAAAAAGAGTCAACTCCTCGGGTCGGGCAAAACTCCCAACGACCTTGCGGCGTTGAGTCGGCTCTGAGATTTCCCCGTTCCAATGCCGAAGCGCAGGGATCACATAACGATGCAAACAGACCAGTGCGGAAACGGGATTGCCTGGCAGTCCAAAAACCACCGGCCCGCCCGGAATTTTCCAAACAGCCATGGGCTTTCCGGGTCGTTGAGCGACGCCGTGTAAAATCTTCTCCGCACCCAATTTTTCGAGGATTTCTGGAACCAAATCGCGTCGCCCTTTGGAAACTCCGCCGGTGAGCACTGCGACATCGGAGTTGGAAAATATCCCATCCAGCAATTTGCGCATGGCTCCCGCTTCATCCGGTGCGTGGGCCGATTCCAAAGCGCCATGCCCTGCCAATTTCAACGAGGCCGCCAGCGCTGGCACATTCGTCTGTCGGATTTTTCCCGGCGCCGGTTTTTTGCCGACGGGGACCAACTCGTCGCCAGTTCCAATCAATGAAATGCGGGCCTGGCGAGTGACCTGAAGATTCGCGTATCCACAAGCCGCCGCCACGCTGGTTTCCACAGGGCCGAGCCTCACCCCGGGCTTCACCAAAACCTCCCCCGCACGGTGATCCGAACCTTGGCGGTGAATGAAAACGCCCGGCTTCGGAGTGGCAGTTTTATTCAGAACCGCACAGCCATTTTGGATTTCATACCACTCGACCGGCACCACACAGTCGCTCCCCTCGGGCAGCACCGCGCCGGTCATCACCTCCAGCGCCCCCTGCACGAGAGTTTGGCGCGAAGCTCCCGCCGGAGCGGATCCCGAAATCTGGAAGTCCCGGCAACCCGCCAGCACATCCGAAAACCTCACCGCGATCCCATCCATCATCACGCGGTCAAACGGTGGGAAATCCTGATCCGCGCAAATATGCTCGCGTAAAACCCTGCCCGCCGCATCGCCCAGCGCCGATTCCTCGGCCGGGAAAACCTCGCGCAGCGGCAGGATAAGCGCTTCCGCCTCGGCGGGGGTGATTAGTGTTTTCATGATCCAAGGGCACATCTAGCGTTTCGAGTTCTTGGTCTGAATAAAAATTCCACAACTTTTGCCGCCCGCCCGGAGGCCGGTGTCCACGATCTCTTGTCGCGCCCGCTGCGCGATCTCCGGGTGTCGCTCACGGATCAATGCAATCTGCGTTGCACCTACTGCATGCCGGCCGAGGTTTTCGGACCCGATCATGTGTT
>JBIPMC010000161.1:0-5089 GCA_044369345.1 Terrimicrobiaceae bacterium | reverse complement strand
GCTACTGAATTCAAAAAAGCAGCCTGGCCGAAATATTCGTTGGCGGTATCCGAACAAATTTCCCTACAAAGTTGTTTATTCGGTTGAAGAAAACACCAAATCTGTCGTCGTGGTTGCCGTAATTCACGCCGCCAGACATGAAAAGGCGCTCACCCGGCGGCACTGAGCGAGGATTTGGTTTAAGGGAGAGACGGCGCATTCGCGCCGGAATCTTGGGTTCCCTCGGCGAGGCGACCCTACCCCATTTTTCGATTTGCGTGGATTAGCGTCTTTCCTACTTCTGATCATCCACGCGCAGCATGACTTCATTGCGACGCAGGAACGAGGGAGTCCAAGGCGGGTCGAAATAGCCAAAGAGAGGTTCTCCGTTGGCAACGAGGCCGGTTTTTTTCATCCAAGCTTCGAGTTGAGCGAGGGCATTGGACTCGGCCTCCACGCTTCGCGAGCCGGAAAAACCAAACACGGCGAAGCGGCCGGAGGGAATGGTTGTTACGCGGAGGTCCGGATCTTTTGGCCCGGGCGCGGATTTCATGCTCGCGGGCATGACGAATGAAATCGAGCGACTCTGCTCCTCGCCAGCCATGAAAACCGGCGTGGTCATCGGGATTTTCTCACTCTCAGAATTGGCACCGCTGATGTATCGGAAGAGTCGTTGGAAGCTCTTACCGGAGTCGCCATCCATCGCGGTTTCAACAATCGTGAGGCTAGGATAGTCGCGGAGTTCGAAATTGCCGTCGCGCGAGATCACACGGTTGGGGGCGGATTCGCTGCCTTTGCGCGAGGTTTTGCATCCGGCGAGGAAAATTGTGGCGGCGAATACCGAGAAAAAAACGGCAACGAGGATTTTCATTTCAAAACGGTAGGCCGGAATTCTCCGTTGGCCAACTTCGACAAATACCTGAAGAGGTAAATATTCGCCGCAATCCAAAAAATAGTCCTCGTTCAGCTTTGCCGTCGTCGTCAGCAACCGGAGCACCTAAAGTTTTTCCTATGGACTGCGAAGTGATGATTGTGGGAGCGGGGCTTTGCGGGCTGCAGGCCGCTGCGAGGTTGCAGGCAGCAGGCCGTTCGGTGTTGGTGCTCGAGAAAAGCCTTGGCCTCGGTGGCCGGGCGGCGACGCGGCGCTGGAACAACCTCCCTGTCGATCATGGCGCTCAGTTTTTCACGGCTAAAAATCCAGCGTTTTCCGAGCAAGTGGCACGCTGGGAGAAGGCCGGCATTTGTCACGAGTGGACGCGAGGGTTTCACCGCTTCGCGGAGGGAAAGCTTCACGATCCAGCGGAGGATTCGCATCCACGCTACGCTTGCCGAGCAGGCATGTCCTCGCTCGGAAGGGCGCTGGGCGAACCGCTTGGTGACATCGTTCAGCGCGAGGCCAAAGTGATTCGCCTCGGCGTGGTCGAGGGGCATTGGCAGGCCACGCTGGAGGATGGTCGCCTCGTGCATGCTCGAAGTCTTCTACTCACCCCGCCGCCCCCGCAGAGCAGCGCCCTGCTTGCCGATGTGTCACCAGAGGCCGCAGCGGTGATCGCGCAATACCGCTCCCTGCCTTGTCTCGCGGTGGGAGCTTGTTTTTCGCGCACGAAACTTTCCTGGCAAGGCATCCAAGCACCCGATGACACTGTTCTGACTTGGATCGGGCATGACACCAGCAAGCGTCCGGAGCTGCATCCCGATTGCACGATCCTGATGCTGCACGCCTCGCCGGATTTCAGCACTGGCAATGCCAGCGCGCAGGAAGCGGAAGTCACCGCGGCTTTGTTGCGCCGGGCCTCTGAGATGACCTCGCAAGATTGGACCGCGCCCGCCGAAGTTTTTCTTCAAAGATGGCGATATGCCCTGCCCGCTGTGGGTGGCGCTCCGCGAGGCCCCGCGGTTTATTCCACTCCCGCGCCGCTCGTCGTGGCAGGCGACTGGTGCGCTGGCGGTCGCATCGAAGGCGCTTCGCTGGCTGGCCGCGACGCGGCAGACCAACTTCTCGCCTTGCTCAGCTAAGAGCCAAACCCGGTAGGGTCGGTTGTTGGTTTTTTGCGGCTGTTCGCTTGGTGGGGCGTTTGCGGCTGCCGTGACGAACGAAGACTTTTTTTGCCTCGGTTCGTGTTTCGGTTTTTCGACGCACGGCGGCAATCCGGTCTCGCGCCTCCTTCACCGCTGTGGCGTGTTCGACAATCGGTGCGGGATAATGCCTGCCAATCACGCACCCGCGGCGGCTCTGGATTTCCTCTGGCATTTGCTCCGGCTTTGAGAGCCAGGAGACCGGGACATCGCGAAGTTCCGGCACCCAGCGGCGGATAAACTCGCCCTCCGGATCCTGCTCGAGCGCTTGCTTCGCGGGGGAGTAGATTCGCACGGTATTGATGCCGCTCGTGCCGCTCTGCATTTGGAATTGGCTAAAATGAATCCCGGCCTCGAAGTCGAGGAAATGGGAGCCCAGCCAGACCGCCGGTTCCCGCCAGTGAAGCCAAAGGTGATAAGCGGAAAAACTCGCCAGCATCGCGCGCATGCGGAAGTTCAGCCATCCCGTGGCCTTCACGCAGCGAATGCACGCGTCCACCATTGGGTAACCGGTAAGGCCTTCTTTCCATGCCTCGAACCGCCGTCGCCCTTCCGGCCCGGCGGTGAATTCTTCCCGCAGGCCATCGTATGCCCGCACGAAGTTTGTGAACTCGATGCGCGGCTCATCTTCGAGTTTTTGCATGAAGTGGCAATGCCAGCGCAATCGAGACCCGAAGCTTTGCAGCGACCCGAACCATCGCCTGTCCACAGCCGCTCCCGCCGCCTGAGCCTCTCGCAGGGCCAACCGGCGTTCGCCCAGTTTCCCCACCACTGTGCGCAGCGAGATGCAGCCGAAGGAGAGATACGGGCTGATCCTCGAGCACCCGTTCCAACCCGTGACCGGGCTCGACATCTCCGACCGGTAGTTCACTCCCCGCTGTGTGAGAAAAGAAGCCAGCGTGCGGCGCGCCTCCTCCTGCCCGCCTTTCTGCGCCTCCGGCTTGTCGGTGGCGGGCAAATCCAAATCCTCGGGCGTCAAAAACCCCACGCTCTCCACTCCATTCACGCCACGAATATCAGGCGGCAGGCTCGCCGGCTCGCGCACGAATTCCTCCCAATGCCGCGCCCAGCCATTGCGTGAGGCCAGCCGCCTCACCACTCCATCCTGCCGGAATTCTGTCCATGGCATCCCCTGCTCGCGGCACCATGCGCCCACCTCGCGATCCCGGCGGTAAGTGAGGTCGCTGCCCGTTTCCTCGTGCGACCAAAGACCCGCAAAATCCACCTCGCGCCTCAGCTCATGCAGCACCTCGGTGAGCTTTCCCCGCCGCAAAACCAAGCTCCCACCCAATTCCCGCAGCGAGCCATCCAACGAGCGCAGGGATTCATTGAGAAAAACCAAATGCGCCGCCGTGAATTCCACGCTCCCGTGAAGCTCGGGCTCATAGACATAAAGGCAAACGACCGGCCCGTGCCTCGCTGCCTCGGTCAAGGGACGGTGATCCTCCACACGCAGGTCGCGCTTGAACCACACCAGTTGGACCGCACCGCTCATCGGCCTCCCCGCGCGCGTCGGCATTTCTCGCTGCAAAAGCGCACTTCTTCCCAAACGCGCTCCCACTTTTTCCTCCAAACAAACGGCCGGGCGCAAACGACACAAATCTTCGACGGCAGATTCTGTTTTTTCACGCCACGCATGTGCCGGGAGTTACGCGCACGCTACCTCGCGCGATGCAGGGAATTCCCGCAGGCAGGCCCGACCTAGCTTTTCACAGCCAGTGCCGCCTTTTGAAAAAGGCCAACATCCCGCCGACCACCATCAGGCAGACGAGCCAGAATAGCGGATAGCCGAATGGCAAGTTCAGCTCCGGCATGTTCCAGGGGTGCTCGGTGTTGAAATTCATGCCGTAGATTCCCGCGAGAAATGTCAGCGGCATGAATAGAATCGAGACGATGGTGAGCACTCGTATGATCTCGTTTGTGCGGAATCCCACGCTCGAGAGATACAAATCCATCAAGCCCGCGCTGAGATCGCGGTAGCTCTCGATAATATCGATGATCTGCGTGGTGTGGTCGTAGCAGTCGCGCAGGAAGAGTTGCGTGCCGCGTTGCACGAGGCCGGTCTCGTCGCGCATCAGGGTGTTGAAAATCTCGCGGTGCGGCCAAGCCGAGCGGCGCAGCGCCAGCAGCAGGCGCTTTGTTTCATAAAGCCGACGGAGGCTCTCGCGGCGCGGCTTTTCCAGCAAATCCTCCTCCACATCCTCGATGATGTCGCCGACCGACTCGAGCACGGGAAAGATGCTGTCCACCGCCGCATCCAGCAGCGCGTAGGCGAGATAGTCTGGCCCACTACGCCGAGCCACGCCGCGCGCTACCCTGAGTCGCTCCCGGATTTTCTCGAACACATCGCGCCCACCATCCTCCTGCACCGTCACCAAAAACTTTTGCCCCAAGAAAAAACTCACCTGCTCGAAAACCAGTTCGTCCTCCGCATCGGGATAAACCATCGCGCTGGCGATGAAGTAGTGGTCCTCGAACGCCTCGATCTTTGGCCTCTGCGCGGTGTTCAGCACATCCTCCAGCGCGAGCGGGTGGAGCTTGAAGCGCGCCGCAACGGCTTGGAGCAACTCGATATCGCCCAGACCGTCGATATCGATCCAGTTGACCTTCGCGGGATCGTATTCCTTGAGCAGCGCGTCGAAGCTCTCGAAGGTCTCGTCGAAAAAACTCTCTTCGTCGTAGCGCACCAACCGCAGCACAGGCTTCGTGCGAGCCCCGGCGGGTGCAGACAGCGTCGCCGGCGGCGTTCCCGGTGGTTTGTAATTGAAACGGATCATCCCTCGTCGGCCAAATTACCGCCGCCCTCGCCGGACAAGCCACCTTTTAAGTGAAATAATCGGCCAACGGTTCGACGCCGAGGGGACAAAAAGCTTGTCTTAAGTTCCCGAACCGGGAACTTTGTGCTTGCTGCTTGCCCAGCCCTTTTTAAGTTCAGATGAGAATCATCGCACGGAAAACACTCAGGGATTTTTATGAAAAACACTCCAGCGCCAAAGCATCCCTCGAAGCGTGGTTCCATGAAGCCCAGTCTGCG
>JBIPMC010000160.1:0-5101 GCA_044369345.1 Terrimicrobiaceae bacterium | reverse complement strand
GTGGCGGCACAGCACCTCCAGCGCGAATTGCCTGAAGAGGAATTTATCGAGATCGACGCCCACTCGTCCCTCGCGCACATCGTCCCCCGCATTTCGATCCGCGCCCTCGCCAAAGTGCGGCCGGACCTTTTTTTGCCGGTTGATGAATTTGTTAAACTCCCGACCCATCGCATCGCCACGGCCTATCGAATGGGCGAGGAATCCTACGAACCAATCGATGAGTTTTCGCCTGAAAGCAAAAGCTCCACCGCAGCCGGTCACGACTTCATATCCGCAGCCCAAAACCTCGCCCGCCTCTCCAAAACCCAAATCCTCTCTGACTCCGAACCGGCACCCGAGGCAGGGGAAGCTCCCCTCGCTCCGCCAGCCCCGGTCCAACCCCCGCCGTCCGCCGACCAGCCTCAACGACTCATCGAGCTCATCCACAGCCTGCCGACTTTTCACCGATTCGCACCCGCGCCTCCCAGCCCCGACCTCATCGAGCCTTTGATTCTGGAAACAGAAAACACCGGCACGGACCTCCCCGACCAGGAAACGCTCCAGGCTATTTTTCTCACCGAGGAAAAACTCACCGTTCGTCGCGTATTGGAACTCTGCGGCGAACTTCCCGGCATTCGCTCCTGCGTGCTGTCTTGCGATGACGCCGTGGTCGCCTCGCACAATGTCCCCGAGAATTTTGATCTCGTCGGCATGAGCTCGACCGCCTCGAAAATGCTTTCCGCGATGCAAGAATCCTCGAGCCAACTCGGCATCGGCGCGGTTCCTGCCTTGACACTCCACACCGAACGCGGGCCTCTCAGCATCGTTCAAAACAACCGCCTCACCCTCCTCGTCGTCCATGCGGACCGGGGATTCATCCCGGGCGTCCGCGAAAAACTAACCGCCACGCTCGGCGAACTCTCCCGCATGCCGCTGGCTCTCCCTTCTGCGGCTGTGAGCAGCGGGGGAATGCCATTGCCGCACGCCGCTGAATAACCTTACATTCTCCAGCCTATGATGGAACTTGTGCAGAAGGGCGGTCCGCTCATGTGGCTCATTCTCGCATGCAGCATAACAGCCCTGGGTGTTTTTTTTGATCGCCTCGTCCACCTCCACCGCGCCTCGATCAAAACGGGCGACTTCCTGCGCGGCCTTGCGAATCTTCTAAAAAACCGAAACCTCGCCGAAGCCATCCAAGAGTGCTCAGGCACCCCGGGGCCGATCCCACGCGTTTTGCATGCGATGCTGTTGCGGCACGACGCCTCCCGCGAAGAACTCCGCGCCATCGCACAAGAAGCAGGGCAGTTGGAGGTTCCAGGACTCGAGCGCAACCTCGCCCTTTTGGGCACCATCGCCTATGCGACGCCGCTGGTTGGCCTGCTGGGAACGATTCTCGGCCTGCTCACTGCCTTCCAGCAAATCACCGCCCACGGCGGCTATGCGACCGCTGCCGAGATTGCTGGCGGAGTTTACGAGAGTCTCCTCACCTCTGCCGCCGCGCTGACCGTGGCGATTCCGGCGTTTGTCGCTCACAGCTACATCTCCGCCCGGGTGAATGATATGATGCACGACATCGAGCGCGCGGCGATTGAAATGCTGGAAATCCTCCGCGCGAACCAAAACAGCGAAAAGCCCCAGTGAAACTCGAGCGTTCGCCCGGCCTGAATCCCGCGTTGATGTTCATTGCGCCATCGCTGGATGTCATATTGGCATTGATTTTTTTCATCGTGTTGAGCACCTCGTTTCTACTCCAACCGGGAGTCGAGGTCTCCGTTCCAGACTCCCCTTTCCTGCTCGCTCCGCAAAGGAACCCGCTCATCGTGAGCCTCGCGGCGCCGCCTGTCTCAGCTGTCTATTTCGAGAACGAGCAAGTCACCCTCGCGGAACTTCGCGAACGACTCGCTCGCCGACCCTCCCGCAATAACACAATCATTGTTAAAGCCGACCGTCTGGCCCCCGTGGAGCAACTCGCCGGCGTCATGAACATCAGCCTCGGTATGGGCTACCCCACAATCCTGGCAACCGCCGAGGAGTGAAAACGCCGATGCTCACCTTCGATTGGCCCACGCGTCATCGAATTCATCTAATTCTTCCCTTTGCGGTATTGATTGCCGCCCTCCTTCACGCCGCGATTTTTTTTCTATTTTCGGTGAAACATCCCGTGTCCCGCTCGGACGGGCCTAACGCGGCGCGACTGTATTTTGTTCCCACATCCAGCCCAGAGTATTCACGGATCGAATCGATGCTTTTTTCTTCGGACCCCGCACTTTTCGCCCCGGGCCGTGGACTTCCCGAATCCGGCGAATTGCCAACCGCCACCTACACGGCGCAATACGCGAAAGCCACTATCTCCTGGGAGAATCCCCCCCCTCGAAACCGCAAGCCTCGCGAGGAACGCATCTACCAAGGCCCTATCCAATTCCCATACAAAAGACAGGCCAAGCCAGTTCCAAAACCTGCCCGACCGACCCGACTCATCGCCTCCTCCGAAATTTCAATGAGGCTCCCAGAGATTCCCTCAGCGCCGAAATTTCAAACCCTTTTCAATATACTGCCAGAGCCCGCTGTTTTCCTGATCGCCCTTTCACCCGAAGGCCAGGTTTTACATGCCGTTCCTGACAAATCCTCGGGCGACTCCGAACTTGACCGCGAAGCCATGAGCTTTCTGAAAAAGCTCCGCTATTTGCCCTCCGGGAAACCGAATGCCGACTGGGGATTTGTCGAACTCCAGTGGGGCTCGGATCTCCGGCCTTCGACAGCGCCATGATTCGGATGCAACTCCCGTGGCTGGTTTTCACCGCCCTCTTCATCTTTCTCGCAGGCATCCTGCTTGTTTGGGTTGGCTACGAAATCGCCAGACGCCGCAAAGTCGCGCAGACCTACCAACATTGGATATGCTGCCGCCTCTGCTCGTTTCATTTCAAAGCCGACCCCGCCGAAAGCCTCCCGCGCTGTCCTCAATGCAGCGCCCTCAACGAGCACATTCCCTCGCCGCTTATTTAGGTATTTTTGCCTTTGATTCCCTAGCCAGCGCATCCATGATTTTCACATGAAACACGCAATCCTCTCCCTGATCCTTCTCGGATTCCTACCGCTGCACGCCTCCGAACTCTGGAGCACAAACCTCGACGATTCCCTCAAAAAAGCCGCCACCGAGAAGCGCCTCGTCCTCATTGAATTCACTGGTTCGGACTGGTGCCCGCCTTGCAAAAAACAAGCGCAGGATGTTTTTGCCCAGCCGGCCTTCGAGGAATTTGCGAAAGCCAATTTGGTGCCGGTGAAAATCGACTTCCCCCGCCGCTCCAAGCAAAGCCAGGAAACCCAAGCCGCCAACCAAGCTCTTGCAAAAAAATACAATGTCGATGGCTTTCCCACCCTCATTCTCCTCGATCACAAAGGTGGCGAACTCGCCCGCGAAGTCGGCTACGGAGGAGGCGGTGTCGAAGCCTTCATCGAGTGGGTTAATAAAAACAAAGAATAGAATTTTCCGATGAACGAAGTCCTCGATCTTTTTCGAAAAACTGGAGCTCTTCTTCACGGGCATTTCATCCTTCGCAGCGGTCTGCACAGCCGGGAGTTTTTTCAATGTGCGCTACTTTTGCAGGATGCCACTGTGGCCGCGCATGTCTGCGGGTTGCTGGCCGAGAAGCTCCGCGCATTCGAGGCATCGACTGTTGTTTCACCAGCCGTCGGCGGAATCATCGTTGGCCAGGAAGTCGCCCGCCACTTGGGCAAAAAGCACATCTTTGTTGAAAAGGACGGCAACGGCGGACTCGTTCTTCGCCGAGGATTTCAAATCCAACCCGGCGAACATTTCGTCGTCGCCGAGGATGTCGTCACGCGCGGTGGCCGAGTACTGGAAACCATTCAAATCATTCGCGATCACGGAGGAGTCGTCGTCGCGGCAGGCTCAATCCTAGACCGCAGCGGCGGGCAACTTCCCGACTTCGGCTGCCCCTTTGTTTCCCTTGCCCACATGAATGTCGAAACCTTCGATCCTGGCAATCTCCCCGAGGATTTGAAGGGCACTCCGGCCATCAAGCCTGGCAGCAAGTAATTCAAGAGCCGGGATGTTTTTTAAAAAAAACTCGCCTCCGGGTTTGACAGCGGGGCGGCAATTCACCATTCTCCCCGACTCTCAACTCTCAACGATGAAAACTTATTCTGCCAAAGCCGAGGAAGTGAACCGTAAGTGGTGGGTCATTGACGCCGCCGGCCAGCCTCTCGGCCGTGTTGCCGTCAAAGCCGCCAATCTTCTCCGCGGTAAAAACAAAGCCATCTTTACCCCACATGTCGATACCGGCGACTTCGTGGTGGTCCTGAACGCCTCCAAGGTCGCCATTGGCGGCAAAAAAGAGACCGCCAAGACCTACATGAGCTTCTCTGGGTATGTCGGCGGCCACAAATCCGAGACCTTCCGCGCCCGCCGCGAACGCCGACCAGAACTCCTTGTCGAGCGCGCCGTGCGTGGAATGATCCCGCACAACCGCCTCGGCCGCGCTCTTTACGGCAAACTTAAAGTATACGCCGGCAGCGAGCATCCGCACACCGCCCAAAATCCGCAACCCGCCTGATCTTTATTACCATGAGCAAAACAGCAGCCCCAATCCAAGCCACCGGCCGCCGGAAGACCTCGGTCGCCAGCGTTCGCATGCAATCCGGCAGCGGAGCCATCAAGGTAAACGGCCGAGATTTCACCGACTATTTCGGCAGCATCTCGCTTCAAAACCAAATCCTTCGACCTCTCGAAATCGCCAACGCGGTTCACAGCTACGATGTTTCTGTAAAAACCACCGGCGGCGGCATCAACGGCCAAGCCGGCGCCCTGCGCCTCGCACTCAGCCGCGCCCTTCTGGAAGTGGACGAAGCCTTTCGCCTCCCACTCAAGCAAGAAGGACTCCTCACCCGTGATCCCCGCATGAAGGAACGCAAAAAGCCCGGTCGCCCGGGTGCCCGCAAGCGGTTCCAATTCTCCAAGCGCTAATTCCCAAGTTTCAAATTCCAACCCAAAAAAGGCTGCCAATTGGCGGCCTTTTTTTTTGCTTTGACTGATATCCGCTCAAAAGATGAAAGCGCCTTTTCCCAAGGAAAAAAAACTTGCTGACATGATAGCGTGGGGAGA
>JBIPMC010000159.1:0-5105 GCA_044369345.1 Terrimicrobiaceae bacterium | reverse complement strand
CGCAAAAGAAGAAGCCCCCCATCGGAGCTCAGAGCCCCGCCCGAGAAATCGGCGACGACTTTTCGTGAACCCAAGACTTGAAAAAGCATAGGTTGGGAGTCATAGTGTGTTTGAAAGGAGGCGGGATGAGTGGATATGTTATGCTGTTGAAAGCAAAATAATTAATCCAAAATCTCGCTCCTGTCAAATCCTTCATAGTGATTTTTTCGGGTTAGGAAACAGCCGATCTGAAATCCCGGGTTTGGATTTTTGGAGGTGCGTCCTTATGATCCATTGGTCTTCTAGTTTATGGCGTCGGGTTGCTTGAGTCCGAAAATGGATTTTCAGACAGGAGAACAGGCTGAATAAGATTCACAGAAGCGGTTTATGAAAGCGGTGACTTGGACAAAAACATCCGATGCGATGAGGAGCAATTCATTTACTCTCTGTGCTCTCCGTGTCCTCTGTGGTTAATTCTGCAGGATTCGGGTTGAGCCTTGGGTTGTGGGGTGATAAGGGCGGAATGGCCTTTGTTCATGCCGGTTGCAGGGTGATTTCGAAGATGTGGGGGGCGCTTGATGTTGTAGGCTAGTCATACCAAGGTCCATTCCAATCCAAATTTCTCAAATCCTCTCATCGAAATGAGCCGAAAGCCCATGGTGGCTATGAGTAGAGTAGGGACACCCTCACGGGCTTTCGAGGCAGAACCAGAGTTTTGTCCTGAGATTCGACGGCAGACGCGATATGTATGGGGCTTCTCTATCTGGGCGCTGCTCGTGAAGTGTAAACAAGAGGGTCAGCGGGGATTTCTGCCGCTCCCGAATGGGAGCGGAGCCTACGGGGCTCGAACCCGCAACCTCTGCCGTGACAGGGCAGCGCTCTAACCGATTGAGCTAAGGCTCCTGGTAAAGGAGACGCGAGATTAGATGTGCTCTCGCGATATGGCAACTCTTTTGTTCGTTTATTTAAGAGTCGCTATGACTGGCTTTAAAAATGGATGGCGTGACCTTGGCTGGCGTGGGCGGCTTCGTGGATGGCTTCGCTCAAGGTGGGGTGGGCGTGGATGGTCGCGATGATTTCCTCGTAGGTGGCCTCCATGCTGATGGCCAAGCCAAGCTCGGCGATCATTTCGGTGGCGTCGGCACCAATGATGTGGGCGCCGAGGATTTCACCGTGCTTCTCGCCGACGAGGAGTTTCACGAACCCATCACTCTCGCCAACGGCGAGGGCTTTGCCGCTGGCCATGAACGGAAATTTTCCGACTTTGAATTTGAGGCCTTTTTCTTTCGCTGCGCGTTCGGTCAGGCCGACGCTGGCGACTTGCGGTTGGCAATAGGTGCACCCGGGGAAGATCGAGACTTTCTTCGGCTTCCCGCCCGCGAACATTCCCTCGACGCACTGGACGGCTTCGTAGCTCGCCACATGCGCGAGCCAAGGTGGCCCGATGATGTCGCCGGCACCGTAGATGCCTTTGACGCTGGTTTCGTAGCGGTCGTCGGTTTTCAGGTAACCTTTGGCGTCGGTATCGAATTTCACGCCTTTCGGCATGAGGGGCGAGACGCCAATGGCCACCAGAGCGATGTCGGCCTCGAGGGTTTCGGTGGCTTTGCCGCTGACGGTAAGGCGGACGCCTTTGTTGGTGGTCTCGGCTTTGTCGACTTTCGTGCCGGTAAGAATTTTAATGCCTTGCTTGGCGAGTGTTTTTTCGAGGGCTTGGCTAACCTCGGTGTCTTCCACGGGGAGGATATTCGGCATCATTTCCACGACGGTGACCTTCGAGCCGAAGGCGTTGAAGAAATAGGCGAACTCAATGCCTATAGCTCCCGCGCCGATGATGATGATTTCTTTTGGTTGCTTCTCCAAAACCATGGCTTGCCGGCTGCCGATGACGCTTTTTCCGTTGAAGGGGAATCCAGGCATCTCGCGGCTTACGACGCCGGTGGCGATGAGAATTTTCCTGGCTTTGTACTCTGTTTTTTTGCCGTCATTCGCGGTGACTACCACGGTGCCCGCCTGCGGGATTTCGGCCTCGCCGCGGATGTAGTCCACCTTGTTTTTCTTGAAGAGCATTTCGATGCCGCCGGCGAGACGGTCGGCGACCTTGCGGCTGCGGCCGATCACTTTGTCCCACTCGTAGGAGAGGCCTTCGACCTTCAAGCCAAAGTCGGCGGCGTGGTGCTTGATTGTTTGATAAACTTCGGCGTTTTTGAGGAGGGACTTGGTGGGGATGCAACCCCAGTTCAGGCATGTCCCGCCTGCGCGGTCCATTTCAACCACCGCCACTTTTTTACCGAGTTGCCCCGCGCGAATCGCACCAACATATCCTGCCGGTCCGCCGCCCACCACAATCAAGTCATATTCAGCCATAGTTTTTTTAAAAAATGAAGCTGTAGTCTGTGATGGTTCCCGCGCGGATGCAAACCCATTGAGTGATAATTTGCAATTGACTTGCATGATGGCTGGCGGCGAGTTTCCGCAGATGAAATTTGTGGTTTCCATTGCAACCTTGCTTGCGGGCCTTGCTTTTTCAGCCAGCGCGGAAGTTCTTCGGGTGGCTTCGTTGAGCACGGTGATGGCCGATCTGGCGAGGGACATCGGAGGTGAGCGGGTCGAGGTGCTGGAGATCGTGAAACCGGGAGTGGATCCCCATATTTTCGAGCCCTCGCCAGGCGATTATAAAACCCTCTCCAAATCGCACATCCTTCTGGCCAGTGGCTTGGGGTTCGAGGGCTACTTGGACAAGCTCCGTACTGTTCTTCAAAAAAGCGGCGTTCGGCTTGTGGTCGGTGGAGATGTGGTGAAGCCCATTGAGGGAGCTTGTGAGGGGCATGATCACTCGGACGATCATGGGCATCACCACCACACGACGAGCGATCCGCACTGGTGGCATAGTATTTCGAATGTGCGGTTGGTGGCGGACCAGATTCGCGATGCCTTTATCGCTGTGGATCCCGAGGGCTGCGAGACCTACAGGAAAAGCGCCGTCATGCTCGATGCAAGGCTGGCGAATTTGGCGAAGTGGGCGCGTCTTGAAATTGTAAAACTGCCTAAGAAAAACCGTGTGCTCGTTACCTCGCATGATGCGTTGGGTTATTTTGCGAAAGATTTCGGATTCGAGATTTTGCCGGTGCAGGGCATCTCGACTTCCGATCAACCCTCCTCGCAAAAAGTTCGCGACCTCATTGGCCGCATACAAAATCTCGGCGTGAAGGCCATCTTCGCCGAAAGCATCGAAAACCCGAAAGTCCTCGTCCAGATCACCGCTGAAACAGGTGTCAAGCCGGGCGGGGTTTTGTATGCCGACGGGTTGGGAAGCGGCGAGGCCAGCACCTACGAGGGCATGATGCGGCATAATGTGACGACGATTGTGGAGGCTTTGAAATAAAAGGATGCGCGGATCGCCCTTGTTGCGTCTTTTTTTGGTGGCTGGTGCGCTGGCGTTGCTTGCGGTCCCTGTTTGGAGGCTCACCTTACATTCAACTCCAGAGCGGGAAATTCCCTCGAAGCCTGCGGAATCAATTGAGGATTTGGTGGACTACCGGGTTGTTCTCACAGCTTCGTCGCCGGCTCGACTTCAGGCGATGGTTGCCAATCGTCCCACAGCCGTCTCGCCAGATGCTGCGAAGTCGTTCGAGGTAGTTTTTTCGATGAATGCCAGCGAGCCTGAGGACATCGCGGTAATTGCCGATTTCGCGCAACGCGCTCACCCCTCGGCGCTCCGTGTGGAGGTTAAAAAAAACGGCGAGGTTTTGCTTGAAAAAACATTCTGGGGAACGGGCCTCCTCGAGGATGTCGTTACGATTCCAGTGAAATGAACCATCATCTCGTGATTCAAGATTTGACCGTGAGTTACAGCCGGATTCCGGCTGTTCACCATTTAAGCGCGTCCCTTCGTTGCAGTTCATGCGTGGCGCTCCTTGGCCCCAATGGGGCCGGGAAAACAACCCTTCTTAAAGCCATAGCCGGCCTGCTGCCAATTGAAACCGGACACATTCGTTTCGAGGGACACGAGCTCGGCGACCACCCCTCGCGCGCGATTGCCTATGTGCCGCAGCGCGAAGCAGTGGATTGGGATTTTCCAATCACAGTTCGCGGCTTGGTGGAAATGGGGCGCTATCCGGCGCTCGGAAACTGGGGGCGGTTCAGCGGCAAAGACCGCGAGGCGGTGGATGAGGCGCTCCATGTTTGCGACCTCGAGGATCTCGCCGACCGCCAAATTTCGGCCCTCTCCGGCGGCCAGCAGCAACGGTCCTTCCTGGCTCGCGCATGGGCGCAATGTGCCGAAATCTACCTCCTCGACGAACCTTTCACCGGACTCGACCGGAACGCCACCGAGGCTTTCGCCGCTGCCATGCGCCGCCTCCGCGATGCCGGCAAGCTGGTGATCGCCTCGCATCACGACCTCAAAAGCGTTGAAGCGCTTTTCGACCAAATCCTCCTTCTCAACGGAGAGCTTGTCGTCTGCGGCTCCACGGCCGAGGCGTTCACTCCCCAAAACCTCGATCGGGCCTACGGCACCCACATTTTCAGCGGACAAGCCCATCACCACCACGCATGAACTGGCTGCTCGAACCTTTCCAATACGATTTCATGCAACGCGCTCTACTGGCTTGTGTGCTGGTAGGTTTCACCAACGGATTTCTTGGTGCGTTTGTGGTTGTGCGGCGTCTTGCCTTGATGGCCGACGCGCTCTCGCACTCGCTTCTACCGGGCCTCGCGCTGGCGGCGATCTTTGTCGGCCTCTCACCGGTAGGGTTGTTGCTCGGTGGTCTTCTTGCGGCGGTTTTTGTGGCTCTCGGCGGTCACCTTATCTCGCGAAGTTCCCGTGTGAAGGAGGAGACGGCCATCGCCGCTCTTTACATCGTCGCCTTCGCTTTCGGCATCGCAATTATCAAATACGCGGGAGTGAAGGTGAGTCTCGACCATTTCCTGTTTGGCAACATCCTCGGTGTCGGCGACAGCGATCTCTGGACGAGTTACGCCATCACCTGCGCCGTTCTGCTTTTGCTGGTCGCCTTGCAACGCCCATTGCTCCTGGCGATCTTTGAGTCCTCGGTGGCGAAAGCCCTTGGCGTGCCGGTTGGTTTGCTTCTCGGGATGCTGATTCTTTTGATTGTGCTCGCCAT
>JBIPMC010000158.1:0-5127 GCA_044369345.1 Terrimicrobiaceae bacterium | reverse complement strand
CGCTTTTTAAAATCGGCTTCGTTACTTTCCTGCTCTGGTCGCTGGTGGCGGGACTTTACTACCTCTGGGCGCTGCAACTCGACCTCCGCCACATCCATGAGATGAACGAGCGCTCGGTCGTCTACGACTACAAGGGCGAATACTACTCGCGCCTCGCTGGCGAGAACCGCGAAGTCGTGCCGTTCGACAAAGTCTCGAACCACTTCATTAATGCCCTCATCGGCCGCGAGGACACGCGGTTTTACCGTCACCACGGCGTGGATCCGATCGGCATCGCGCGTGCCGTCGTGCGGAACCTCATGCTTGGCGGTTTCCGCGAGGGTGCCAGCACGATCACCCAGCAACTCGCTCGCAACAGCTTTCCGCTCGGTGGAAAAAACCTGCACCGAAAAATCATTGAAGCCGCGCTGGCCTTCCGCATCGAAACCGAGTTGACCAAAGAGGAAATTCTCGAGGCTTATGTCAATCGCATTTACTTTGGTTCGGGAACCTACGGCATCGAGGCGGCGAGCCAGACATATTTTGGCAAGCCCGCTTCGAAGCTCAATCTTCCCGAAGCCGCGACGCTCGCCGGCTTGATTCGTAGCCCGAACCGCTTCTCGCCACTCAACAACCCCGATGGCTCGATTCGCGAGCGAAACACCGTCCTCGGCCGAATGCTTGATCTCGGCTTCATCACTCAATCCGAGCATGACGAGGCCGCTGCGAGTCCGCTTATCGCGATGCCAAAAACCAAAACCTCGCCCGAGGACAACTGGGCGATGGATGCCATTCTGCGCGAACTCGAGCTCGTGCTCGACGAGGGCCAGATGAATGGCGGCGGGCTTAAAATCTACACGACGATCGACGGCTCGCTCCAGCGCTCTGCCGAGGAATCCGTCGCCGCGCGTCTCGTTCAAGTCGAGTTCCAGGCGGGCTACCCGCACAAGCCTGCGGGAGATTACGATTCCACTGTGCTCGATGCGGAAAAATCCGCGCCGTATTTGCAAGCGGCCGCGATTGCTTTGGAAAACCGCTCCGGGGGAATCCGAGCAATTGTCGGTGGGCGGGATTTTTCGAAAAGCAAATTTCAGCGCGCGCTTTTTGGAAAACGCCAGGCCGGCTCGGTCATCAAGTCGTTTGTTTTCGCCAGCGCCTTCGAGGCGGGACTCGCTCCGAACGAGGAAATCTCCGATGACCGCATCCAGCCAGGAGAAATCCCTCGCAAGTTCGGGACCTATAATCCCGGGAATTCCGACGGCGAGTATCGTGGCCTTCAGCCCGCTGTCGTCGGGTTGATCGATTCGCGCAACACCATGACCGTCCGCATCGGTATGCGCGCCGGACTCGACCGCATTGCAAATATGATCCAGCGCGCGGGCATCGCCGAGAATCCGCCGAGGTTTCCGGCGCTTTGCCTCGGGGCGTTCGAAACGAGTCTGAAGGACATCACCTCGGCCTACACAGCCTTCGCTACCGGTGGCGTCAAGTTGCAGCCCTACCTCATCGACCGCGTTTTGGATTCCTCGGGAAATATTCTCTACAAATCCACCCGTGGCCGGATCCCTGTTATTCATCCCTCTGCAGCCCAAATGACCACCTCGCTTCTCGAACAGGTCATGACCCGCGGCACCGCCGCCCGCGCAAGCACCCTCGGTCTCAAAGGCTACGGCGCGGGAAAAACGGGCACGACGAACAACTACCTTGACGCGTGGTTTGTGGGGTTCGACAAAAATCTCACTTGCGGCGTTTGGGTCGGCTTCGACAAGCCGCGCCCGATCATGAAGGGCGGCTATGGCGGCGCGCTCGCCCTGCCGATCTGGGTCGACATCATCGAGGCGTCCAAGCACGGCTCGTAATTTTTTTCAAAAAAAATGCACGCGGGTTTTCAAAAACCTTGAACCCGCAAAACGGAGAGATATTTTCGCGCCCTCGCGTGAAAAATCGACTGACCACTTCGCACAAACCGACCCACGAATGCGGAGTGTTCGCGGCGTTCAATCACCCAGACGCCGCGATGCTGACCTACTACGGCCTCTTCGCCCTGCAGCACCGCGGGCAGGAAAGCGCGGGCATCGTCTCGGGGGGCGGGGATATCGGCTCGTTCCGCTCCCACAAAGGCATGGGTCTCGTCTCGCAAGTCTTCCAACCCGGCGATCTGGAAAAACTCCAAGGGAACCGTGCCATAGGCCATGTCCGTTATTCGACCACCGGCTCGAGCAACCTTAAAAACGCCCAGCCATTCTTCGTCGACACCGCTCGGGGCCAACTCGCCATTGCGCATAACGGAAATCTCGTTAACGCCGCAGCCCTCCGCGCCGAACTCGAAGAGAGGGGATCCATTTTCCAGACAACCGTGGATAGCGAGATCGTTCTGCACCTCCTCGCCCAGCCGCCCGGGGGGGGGGGAGGTCTTGCCTCGCTGCGTCGGCTCGAGGGCGCGTTTTCGATTGTGCTCATGAGCGAAAATGAAGTTATCGGCTTCCGCGATCCCCACGGCTTCCGGCCGCTTTGTCTCGGGAAACTCGACGGCGGCTATGTGCTGGCTTCGGAGAGTTGTGCGTTCGATCTTATTCATGCCGAGTTTATTCGTGAACTCGAACCCGGCGAGGTTTTGATCATTGATGAAAATGGACCTCGCAGTGAGTGGCCCTTCCGAAAAGAACGCAAGGCGCTGTGTGTCTTTGAGTATGTTTATTTTGCAAGGCCTGATAGCAATATTGACGGCCGCAATGTTAGTATGGCCCGCGTGGAAATGGGGCGTGAACTTGCACGCCTTCACCCCGTCGAGGCCGACTTGGTCGTGCCCGTGCCCGACTCCGGCATTTTCGCCGCGCTGGGTTTTTCTGAGGAAAGTGGCATTCCCTACTACCCCGCTTTTGTTCGCAACCACTACATCGGCCGCACTTTCATCCAGCCGACCCAGATGATCCGCGACTTCAATGTGCGCGTGAAGTTGAACCTCATTCGCTCCGCCGTGGAGGGAAAGCGCGTCGTTGTAGTCGATGACTCGATCGTTCGTGGCACCACAGCCCGCTCGAGGGTTGTTAACCTCCGCCAAAACGGCGCGACCGAGGTCCACATGCGTATCAGTTGTCCGCCGCACAAGCATGCCTGCTACTACGGTATCGATTTTCCCGATCCCCAGAAGCTCATCGCAAACCAATGCACCGCCGCCGAGATCTGCAAATACCTCGGCGCCGACTCGATTGGTTACCTCACAGCCGAATCTATGGTGCGAGCCACCGGGCGGTCCTCGAATGAATTTTGCCTCGCCTGTTTCAACGGCGACTACCCGGTTCCCTACGACGAAAAATTCGAAAAACTCGTCATGGAGCAGCGCCGCACCAAAGCACGCTTGCTCGAAGACACCTCCGACCGACTATTTTGAAAAAGCCAAAAAAAGCCTACGCCGCCGCCGGTGTCGATGTGGACCTCGGCAACCAAGTAAAAAAAGGAATCCATGCCCTCGTTAGCGCCACCCACGGACCCGAGGTTTTGGGCAAAATCGGAGGATTTGGCGGGCTCTTCCGCCCCGATTTCCGGGGAATGAAAGAGCCTGTGCTCGTCTCCAGCGTGGACGGGGTCGGCACCAAGCTCAAGATCGCCTTTGCCACGAACCGCCATGACACCATCGGGCAGGACCTTGTTAATCATTGCATCAACGACATAGCTGTCATCGGCGCGCGCCCTCTTTTCTTCCTCGACTACATCGGCGGTGAAAAACTTGACCCTGTCGTCTTCCGCCAAATCCTCAAAGGCTTTACCAAAGCCTGCCGCGATGGAGGTTGCGCCCTTATTGGCGGCGAAACTGCCCAGATGCCCGGCATGTATCAAAATGGCGAATACGATGTCGCCGGCACGATTGTTGGCGTCGTGGACCGTCCGAAACTTCTCGACGGCTCCAAAATCCGCCACGGCGATGTCATTATCGGCCTCCGAGGCAACGGTCTCCACACCAATGGCTACTCGCTCGCCCGCAAGGTGCTGCTTGAAAATATGCGCCTCCCGTTGGACAAACCCGCCCCCGGCATGAAGCTCCCCCTGGGCCGCGAACTGCTGAAAGTACATCCAAATTACCAACCCCTCATGGCCTCCCTGCCGGTAGGAAGTCTCCACGGCGCCGCGCACATCACCGGTGGCGGTTTACTCGACAACCTCCCCCGCGTCCTCCCCGAAACCTGCCGCGGCGCTATCCGCAAAGACTCCTGGAAAGTTCCCGAGATTTTCCGCCTCATTCAAGATGGCGGAAAAATCTCCGAAGCCGAGATGTATCAAGTCTTCAACATGGGCATCGGCATGGCCCTCATCGTCCCTTGCGCCAAAGCCAAAGAAGTCCTCGCCCAAACCAAAGGCCTCCTTATCGGAGAAATCACCAAAGGCCCCGGCGATGTCACGATTGAATAGATTAAACCCTTCTCGGGAACTAGCCCCAAACACCGTGTCTATGTACGGCAATTTTGTTCCATAACGGGGTAACTATCCCCACTTCAACGGCAAAATTTTCCCGCCCTTCAGCAAATTATTAAGATTTGCCCACATAGGAGAAAGAGATCCCAGGGGGATTTCGCATGAGCAAAATTAGCAAGTCACTGCTTTAATCCCGACCGAAAATGGATTTTTAGACAGGAGATCAGGCTGAACAAGATTCACAGAAGCGGTTTATGAAAGCGGAGGCTTGGACAAAAAGATCCGATGAGATGTGGAGCAATGTATTTACCCTCTGTGCTCTCCGTTCCTCTGTGGTTAATTCTGCTGGATTCGGGTTAATAATCGCCTCCGAAATCGAAACAGCCCTTCTCTCTCCGGATTCTCTGAAGTTGATTCTTTTATGCTCGCCTCCCTTGGCAATCTAAATTGGCACGCCACCTGCTTGTTACCAATTGCAGTGAAACCGACCCAGGATAGGGTCACAACCAATACATCATTATGATCTCCATCAATGTCAACCCTGCTGCAAGTGGTGCAGGCCTTAACCTCGGTAAAGCCAACGAATCCCTTCAAAAGAGTCTTTCTCGACTCTCTAGCGGTCGCCGAATTGTCGCATCTAGCGATGACGCCGGTGGGTTAGCAGTTTCCATGAAAATGGCTGCCGCCCAAAAACGAACCGAAGCCACTGCCATAAACTTAAGAAATATCGCTTCCTAT
>JBIPMC010000157.1:0-5148 GCA_044369345.1 Terrimicrobiaceae bacterium | reverse complement strand
CAATCTTCCCTTCCTTGAAAAAAAGACCGTCAAGCCGCGGACCTTGATGATTTTCACGAGGCAACTCGCCACCCTCATCGACGCTGGGTTGCCCCTGCTCCGGGGGTTGACCGTTCTTTCCAAACAGGAGCCCGATCCGGTTCTTAAAAATACTATCACGAGTATCGCGGATTCGGTTCAAGCCGGTGGAACATTTTCCGAGGCGCTCACGGGACACCCCAAGATTTTTAACAAACTTTATGTAAACATGGTGAAGGCTGGCGAACTCGGCGGTGTGCTTGAGATTGTCCTCCTTCGCCTCGCGGAGTTTCAGGAAAAAGCCCAGAAGATTAAAAATAAGGTCGTTGCCGCGATGTTCTATCCAGCGATTGTTTTGATCATCGCCGTGTTGATCATGGCGTTACTATTGGCGTTTGTCGTGCCGAAATTCAAAGCGATTTTTGACGACATGCTTGGCGGCAAGCCCCTGCCTCCCCTGACAGAGTTCGTCATCGGCCTAAGCACGATGGTTCAGAATTACTGGTACATAATTCTCGGTCTCGGAGCGCTGATCTTCGCCGGATACAAATTTTTCTCACGCACTCCGAAGGGCGCAGCTGTGATCGATGCCTTCCTGCTCCGCGCGCCGGTCATCGGCGATCTCACACGCAAAAGCTCGATTTCCCGTTTTTCCAGAACTCTTGGCACTCTCGTCACGAGCGGTGTTCCGATTCTGCAAGCTCTCAACATCACCCGTGAAACAGCCGGTAACGCTGTCGTGGCTGATGCGATAACGAAAGTCCACGACTCTGTGCGCGAGGGTGAATCGATCGTTCAACCGCTCGAAGCCAGTAGTGTTTTCCCGCCAATGGTTATCAGCATGATCGATGTCGGCGAGGAAACCGGGCAACTCCCCGAGATGCTTCTGAAGATTGCCGATGTCTACGACGACGAGGTGGACAACGCCGTCACGGGCCTCACTTCACTCCTCGAGCCGGTGATGATGGTATTTCTGGCCGTGGTGGTCGGAACGCTTGTCATCGCTCTCTTCCTGCCAATGGTCAGCATCATCACCGGCATACAGAACCAGTAAGTCGCCGGGATTTTCTTAGAAGGAGATCTCTACCCCGCCGTAGAATCCAATGGGCAGGGAGGGGTAGCCGAGCTTCGTCTCGTAGGCGGTGTTCGTCAAATTCTCCACCCGTGCCATGACGGCGGCGTGTTCGTTGATCTCATAGCGTGAGTAAATGCGCATCGTGGCGTAGTCGGGCATATCCACGACCTCGCCGACAACATAATCCATCTGCATTCGCCCACCGACATAGCTGGCGCCGCAACCGATCAGCCATTGCGGCGTCAGGAGATAATTCGTATCCAGGCTGAGCATGTTTTTCTGCTGCGGAAACTGCGTGGAGACCGTCGTCTGAGTGTAGGTGTAGGCGACGCGGGTGTTCCATTTCTCGAAGAGCGAAATCTCGGCACTCAACTCCACGCCGTTGTTGTTCGCCGTGTTGGCATTTTCATAGGTGCCATAGCCAGTGGCGGGGTCCGTGAGAGTGTAACCGATGAGATTATTGATGTAGTTTTGAAAGTAGCTGGCGCTCAGTTTCACCTGGTCATTCAAGAAATATTGGTCGATGCCCACATCCCACCCGATCGATTTTTCGGGCTGGAGATTCGGGTTTCCAAGCGAGTAGGGATCGACGGAGTAAAGTTGATAGAGGTCGGGCGCTTTGAAGCCGGATCCGAAGCTTCCACGGAATTTTGTGTTGGTCTTCTCGATGAGGTGGGCCGAGGTGAAACGGTAGGTGAAGGCACTTCCCGCTTGTGAGTAGTTGTCGAAGCGGACCGCTCCAGTGAGGAAGAGGTTTTTCACAGGTTCCCATTCGTCCTGGGCGTAAAAAGCGACATCCGTTTGCGACTGGGTCGGCATGAATGTGGAGGCATTGCCGTAGGCGGAGTAAAAATCGCCCGTGTAGGCATCAAAAGAAATGCCGAGCGAGAGGCGGTTTTGGCGCGAGATTTGGAAAACATTCATCCAATCCGTGCAGTAGTTCGTCGCGTTATTGATCGTGTTGCTGTCGGTGAAGAAATTTCCCTCGTAAGCGGGGTTGGTCAGCGCATAGCGCTCCATATACAGGCCGAGCGTCAGCTTTTGCGTCCAGAATTCTACCGGACGCCAATCCGCCATGAGGCTAAGGATATTGCTTTCACCGTTCACGAACTGCCCGGGGTTGTTGTTGCCAAAATCCTCCGGCCTCACGCTGCCCGGCTCCTGGTAGTCGCCGACCTGGCCCGTGTAGTTGAAGCGCAGGCTCAGGTTTTCCATGGCGTCGTAATCCAAACGCAGCGCGTAGCGGTTCGCCGTGTAGTCGTTGTTCGGGCGGTCGTTCTGCGTGTAGAGGTTTTCGTAGGAGGCGAAGTAGGCGAAATTCCCGATCTCGCCTTGGCTGTTCACGCCTTCGTTGAAAGTGGCGAAACTTCCGTATTCGCCGAAGAGGTCCACGCCCGGCTTGCCCACGCCGCGCTGGGTGTCCAAAGACACCACGCCGCCGATGCTTTCCGAGCCGTAGAGCGAACTTTGCGGTCCACGGACGATTTCAATTTTCTTAAGTCCTCTGGAACCCGCATAGCTCAGAAACGATTTCGCATCCTGATTGATGCCGGTATTTACCTTCATGCCGTTGACGAGGATGAGCGATTGCGAAGGCCCGTTGCCGCGAATCATGACCTCGCCCAAACCTCCCGGAGGGCCCGCCTCGATGGCCTGCAAGCCAGGGGTGATGTTCAGCACATCCAGAAGACTGTTTTGCTGGGCTCGTTGGATTTGCTCGGCGTCGATCCGGGAGAACGAACTGCCGATCTGGAAGTCGGCGAGGGCGTTTTTGGTGACCGTGATGACGGGGGTATCATTGGATTCGGTGGTCTGGCCGTGGGCCAAAATCACACATTGAAAAGCGGCAAGAGCCGCGACGGCGGTTTTTTTCATTTCTGTCCTTCTGTAAAAAACGGGGAATGTCGTTGGACAATCCCTTCCCCCGAGTCGAAAGGACCACCCCCGGCACGGACAGTCATGCGCTGCCGTTGCGCCATTGCAGGCGCTGTGCGGTTTTCTCCGCCGGTTCGAACCCGGACTTTGACCTTTGCGCGACAGTGAGGGACTTCCACCCTTGCTTTCCTAGGCCGACGGATTGGTTTTTCTGAAAAAAAGAGCTGCTGGATTCTTGGAATCCGAAAGCGCGGACTATTTGCGGCGGTCTCCATCTTGTCAACTCCGATCCCTGCTTGCCTTCGAGGCGATGGATTCCCATGATGCCGCCTCATTTTATGGAAGCGATTATCGATCTATTGCAGAAAAACGCCCTCATGCCGCGCGAGGAGATGGCTAAATTGCTTGGCCTGCCGCGCGCCGAACTCGACGCGAAAATTGCCAAACTCGAGGCCGACGGCGTGATTCTCGGATACCAGGCCGTGGTGAATCACGAGAAGTGGGAAACCGAAAATGTCACCGCTGTGATCGAGGTGAAAATCATGCCCGAGCGCGACGGTGGCTTCGACCGGATCGCTTCGCGCATTGCACGCTTCGAGGAGGTGCAGAGCTGCTATCTCATGAGCGGCGGCTACGACCTGCTGATCGTTGTCGAGGGCCGGAACCTCCGCGCCGCCGCTGCCTTTGTGGCCGAAAAACTCAGCACGATTGATGCGGTGCAATCCACCGCCACGCACTTCCGCCTGAAGACCTACAAGGAAAACGGCACCTTCCACCTCTTCGAACCCAACTCCGAACGCCTCTCTGTCTCGCCGTGAGCATTGCCATCGCCGACCATATCCGCGACATCCCGCGCTCGGGCATCCGCGACTTTTTCGAAATCGTCCAGTCGATGGACGATGTCATTTCCCTCGGCATCGGGGAGCCGGATTTTGCCACGCCGTGGCACATCCGCGAGGCGGCGATCTTCGCCCTCGAGCGCGGCCGCACCGGCTACACCTCGAATCTTGGCCTGCCCCGCCTGCGCCGCACGATCTCGGAATATGTGCGCCGGCATTTTCAAATTTCCTACGAACCCCTCACCGAAATTCTCGTCTCGGTCGGTGTCTCCGAAGCCATCGATCTGGCCCTGCGCGCGCTGCTGAATCCCGGCGATGAGGTGCTCTACCACGAGCCCTGCTATGTCTCCTACTCACCCACCATCGTGATGGCGCGCGGCGTGCCGAAAGCCATCACCACACGGGCCGAAGATGCATTCGCCCTCCGCGCCGAGGATTTGGAGAAACACATCACGCCGCGCACGAAAGTGCTCATGCTAAATTTTCCCACAAACCCCACCGGAGCCACAATGGAGCCGGAGGAGTTGGAAAAAATCGCCACCGTTTGCGTTCGCCACAATCTCGTGGTTTTGACCGATGAGATTTACTCTGAGTTGACCTACGAGGGAGCGACCCACACCAGCATCGCCAAGTTTACCGGCATGAAAGAGCGCACGGTGTTTCTGCATGGATTGTCAAAGGCGTTTGCCATGACCGGTTGGCGGATTGGCTTCGCCTGCGCGCCATCCGCCCTCATTGAGGCCATGATGAAAATTCACCAATACTCCATCCTCTGCGCCCCAATCATGGGCCAGGATGCCGCTGTGGAAGCCCTCGAACGCGGCCAGGACAGCGTCGAGCGCATGCGCCGCGAGTATGAGCGTCGGCGGAATTTCATCGTTTCCTCGCTCAACGAAATGGGCCTCCCGTGCCGCAGCCCGCGCGGAGCGTTTTATGTTTTCCCCGAGATTACCTCGACCGGCCTCTCCAGTCGGGATTTCTCGATGCGTCTACTGCAGGAGAAGAAAGTCGCTGTCGTCCCCGGCCCAGCCTTCGGCAGTGGAGGCGAAGGCCATGTGCGCTGCAGTTTTGCCACCGCCTACGACCAGATCAAAATCGCCATGGAGCGCATGGCGGAGTTCGTGGGTGAGTTGAAGGGGTGAAACCAAGTCGCTGTTGATGTGTTCAGCTTCTCCATTCGATATTCGAAATTCCGCATTTCCCCCCAACCACCATCCCGCCATCCGCGGCATTGAGGCCGACTTCGGCCCCGAGCATGCCGACACCTTCCGCCGCGCCTCATCGAGGCCGACCTCGTGGACTGCATGGTCGCCCTCCCCGGCCAGCTCTTCTACAGCACGC
>JBIPMC010000156.1:0-5177 GCA_044369345.1 Terrimicrobiaceae bacterium | reverse complement strand
CCGGTCAAACCCTCGCTCAATGGCTCGACTCGATCCGCCAAACCCTCGCGCTGGAGCCGGACCACATTTCCGCCTACTGCCTCACTTACGAGGAGGACACCGAGTTTTTCGAGCGCTTCCGACGCGGCGAGTTCGCGCCCGAGACCGAGAGGGACGCCGCGTTTTTTGAAACCGCCATGGATGCCTTTGAAGCCGCTGGCTACGGGCAATATGAGATTTCCAACTACGCCAAGCCCGAGCGCGAGTGCCTGCACAACCTCGGCTACTGGCGCGGCTCCGACTACGCCGGGCTCGGCCCGAGCGCCGTCTCGACCCGTAATGGTTGGAGGCGAAAAAACCTCGCCGATACCGAGGCCTACACGCGCCGCGTGCTCGAGGGCCAAGATCGCTTCGAATCCCTCGAACGGCTCGATGCCGATAGCTCCCGTCTCGAAAAGTTGTCACTCGGATTGAGAACCCGCGAGGGGATTTCTCCAGATTTTCTCGATACCGCCAAACTGGAAAAACTCGTCTCGCACGGCTTCGCTCAACTCACCAACGGCCGCGTCTCGCTCTCCCGCGAAGGCCGACTGCTCGCCGACCAAATCGCCACGGAACTCCTCTAAGACCCACACCAGCCCATGCCCGCGCCCGATCCCCTCGCCCGTTTGAAAATGGAAGCCGCCGCCGAGGTTCTGCAAATCTACGCCGACCTCGCCGCGCGACCACTGCAGCGGAATTGCACGCTCCGCACCGAATGCTGCCAGTTCCATCTCACCGGTAAAATCCCCCAGCTCACCCGAGGCGAAGCCCTTATCGCCGCAAAATCCCTCCGATCCACGGGTCGCAAAAACCTGGCCGTGCCACATGACGGAAGCTGCCCGCTCCTCGACCCCAAAAGCTCCCGCTGTCTCATTTACAAATCCCGCCCCTTCGGTTGCCGCACGCATTTCTGCGCCGCCGCCGGAGGCTCCTACCCAAGAAACCAAGTCCTCGACCTCATCCGCCGCCTGGAGGAAATCGACACCCGCCTCGACGGCGATGGTCCGCATCCCATCGACCGAGCAATAACCCACGCCTTGGCGAATCTTTGAGGGCGACCCCACATCCCTTTGCCAGCCTTGCCCGGAAAAACGAAATCGGATGAGGTCATAGCCAAACGAATGCGGATTCTTTTCATCAAACTACGACACATCGGCGACTCCCTGTTGCTGACCCCCACGATCGTCGCCACGAAGCAAAAATTCCCGCACGCTGAAATCTGGGTGCTCGTCCGCGAATCCTGCGACGGCATCCTTGCCGGTTGTCCCGAGATCGAGCGCATCCTCACCACCGCCAACCCCGACGCTGCCAAACGCCGCTCCGGAGGCTTACTCTCCGACCTGAAACTCGCCGCCCTCCTGCGCCAGACGCACTTCGACTTCGTCTTCGAGCTCACCGACAACGACCGCGCCCGCTTTTTCGCCATAGCTGCACGCACGCCCTCCCGCTGCACGAACAAACACCGGACCCTGCGTTGGTTCTGGCGGCCTTTTTTTGACCGGGTTTGCCCGACTTCGCGGTTCCGTAGTCACCAGGTGTGGCGGGATTATATTTGCCCGATGGAAACCCTCGGACTCGCTCCTGATCCCGGGCCGCTGCGATTCGCGGAATTCCGGATGACTCCCTGGCAGGAAAGCGATTATCGATCTGGAGATCCCTTTGCGGTTCTCCATCTGCACACCCGCTGGGAACGCAAGTCCTGGCCCATGGACCGCTGGGAGGCGTTGATCCCGAAACTACTCGAACTCGTGCCTCGATTGCTCATCAGCTGCGGTCCCGATGCCGCCGAGGTGAACTCCGCTCGTAGCCTATGCGAGAAATTCGGACCTGCCGTTCAAACCACAGCAGGCGCGGCCAACTGGGCCCAACTCGCCTGGCTCCTTCGGCAGGCGCGTTTTTTTGTAGGCGTGGACACCGCCGCGATGCATCTGGCAGCGGCCTGCCAATGCCCGACCGTCACACTCTTTGGCCCATCGCCGGTTTACGAATACCATCCTTGGATGGTTCGCCATTGGATGGTTCATCCCGATGCCGCCAGACAGACCGAGGCATCCAGCCCGGGCCGCATGCAAGACATTAGTCTCGACGCGGTCCTCCACGCCTCTAAAGAGGCGAATGCGTTGCCAGAAACCACCCACATTCCCGCTCCCCTGCGTCCTCGGCCAGCACAACGCACCTTGTTTTTCCTCGCTAATCTGGATCCGTTGGATGGTTCCGCCCATGCCCTCTACTGCGTTCGAAATGTCATTTCGCTTTCGAAAAACTGTCCGCCGGGCTGGAAGGTCGAGTTACTCCACGCCTCCAACTCTGGCAGTAAGGAAATCCTCGATCTCCACGAATCATCCGGCTGCGGAGAACTCAAATTAGTCGGCCTGCCACACATTCGGCGCGGAAAGGGTTCACTTTTTCACTTCAACCCCATTTTTCATCATGCGGTTCTGCGGCATCTTCGGAAGCACAACCGCCCAGGCGACATTGTTTGCACGGCGAGCTTTCCGGAAATGTTCCGTTTTATTGCGGGCAAGCTCTCCGACTCGGGCTCGCAATCGGTTTACGAAATTCATCAACTTGAGATTCTCTCGAGGGAAGAGGGACATCGAAAGTGCATACGGGAACTCGAAGCCCTCGCCCTCGCACACCGTTTCATCACGACCTGTCTCCCGCTCGTTGGAATTCTGGAAACGAGATTTCCCTCAACCCCCCGCCACAATCTGGGTCTGGCTGCCAGCTACACTCCGGTTCGGCGCAGACCTCTTACAAATCAACCTTTTAAGATCGGTTATTTTGGCTCGCTGTCACCAGAACAAGGCGTGCCTTGGCTGATTGGGGAATGGAAAAACATCCCTCCAGTTTGCGGCAGGAATGTCGAGTTGCACATTTTTGGACGGGCCAGAAAAAACGAGTTTCCGCTCCCGACTCCCTCAGGGCCTGGCGTTCAAGTTCACGATTCGTTGCCGAGCAATGAAGTCCCAGCTGCTGCCGAGGATCTTGATGCTCTCATCATTCCGGCGCTGGATTTAGCGCACCGTGCCTCGATTGCTTTTACGAAGGCCTACGACTACGCAGGCCTTGGGCTGCCGATTTTGTGCTGCGACCTGCCGACCATTCGTGAGGTTCTCGAGGCGGAGCGACATGCGCTTTATTTTCCGCCGGGTGATGCAAAAGGGCTCGCCGCATGCATCGCGCGGCTTTTCGGGAATCCTGATCTAGCCGACTCCATGGCATCCAATCTTCGCCAAAGAGCTGCGAAGCTTTCCTGGGATTCCAGAGCCCGCCGATGGTGGGAGGCTGTCCTGCAATGAGAGTCTCCATAGTCACGCCCACTTGGAACCGAGCCGCCACGCTAAAGCGGACCCTCGAGAGCATCGAATCCCAGACCTTGACTCCGTTTCGCCATGTGATCGTGGACAACCTTTCCGACGACGAAACCTCCGATCTTGTCTGCGAATATAAAAAACGCGCCGCCTATGAGGTCGTTCACTTGTGTGAACGCGATCGCGGCATTTACGACGCCATGAACAAAGGCGCCAATACCGCCGGCGGCGAGGCCCTTTATTTTTTGAATGATGACGACCGATTGTTAGCACCCGATTCGTTAGAGTTGCTAGCAAGGGCGCTGTTGCTGGTGCCGACAGGAGTCGTTTTTGCGGATGTCGCCGTTTTCGACCCTGCCCGGGGAACCTCAAAAATCAGAACCCATCGACAGGTCAACCGCCTGACCCTCGCGGAGAAAAGCATCTGCCAACAAGCCACGCTCTACTCGCGAAATGCCATCGAGACGGTTGGAGCTTTTGATGCCGGACTACGGGCGGCTGGCGACTACGATTGGATGATTCGGGCCTTAGTGCGTGATCGCATTCAGTCCGTTTATTTGCGCCAGACTGTGGCTGTTTTTACGGCTGGGGGTATATCCAGCGACCCGGCGCATGCCATGGAATTTCGAGCCGAAATGGATGCCGTGGCCAACCGCTATTTTTCTCCAGAAGTCCGCGAAAGAGCCCTTCGCTATCGGCGTTTCTGGCGTAAAATTCCATGGGGTCTGCATTTTTGTCCCAGATCGGAAAAAGCTGACCGTTTGAATGTCATCTCACGATTTCCTCTTTGGCAAAAATTGCTGCCCGACCCGCTTCGACTCCTCGATTTTTGACCTACGCGCGCAGGAATGATTCCAGAAGCGGAATCCGTTTCTCAAAAGTGTGATCCCTAATCGTCCTTTGAAAACCCGCCTCGCCAATTTCTCGGGCTTTTTCGGGATTGTTCAATAGCCAGCGCGCCTTCTCGACCGCTTCAGCAGTGCTCCTGTAGACCACAACTTCCTTATCCGCTTGGAAGTAATCCTCCATCCCATCCGCCCCGTCAGTGAGCAAACACGCTCCCATACCCGTCGCCTCGAACAACCTCATGTTGCTCGCGACATTTCTTGCGTTGTCGATGTGGACATTGAATGTCACTAGGGACTTTCCAAAAAATCGATACATCGGCAACCCGTGAACCGCCCCGAGATTGGCGCGACCCAAGCGGTGGACATCCATCGCCTCTCCCCAGCGCAGATGGCGCAGGCGGCGCCGTTGGGACCTTTCACGCCACTTCCATTGTAAAATACTGCCGGTGGCCCGCACGGTCAGCGGAAAGCGTTTGGCCAACTCCCCGACAAGCATCAAACGCCGCACATGAAGGTCAGAACGAACCACCAAACTGCCCGCGAAGCTTATAGGATAAATCCGATCCAAATCTCCGATGCGCCCAGCGATGTCGGGGTGAAAACTGTAGGGCAAAACCTCCGACCGCAGCCCCGCCGCTCGATAATCATCTCGCACAAAAGGGAAGTTCGTAAGAAGTAAATGGCATTTTGCAAAGCGGGCGGCATCGCACCGCGCGATTCCATCCCACGCCACAACGAGTCGGGGGCGACAGTGTTGCAAAATTTCCGCTTGGAAATCGGCGTCCAAATATTCCTGGTCATGGAAAATCAAAACCTCGGGATCGAAGCGCCGCACCTGCTCGCACAAAATCCGATGCATCCACTCCGCCTCAGGCGAGGCAAATCCATTCTCAGCAGCCCATTGATCCTGCAGTGGCCTGCAATTCAGAACCACTTCCATGAGTTCCAATCCGCCGCCCTGCGGAATCGCACGGGACCAAAAATCCGTTCCCAC
>JBIPMC010000391.1:0-5185 GCA_044369345.1 Terrimicrobiaceae bacterium | reverse complement strand
GTATGAATTTTTGTGCAAACAAAGTTAAAACAGAATATATAATGTTTTTACATTCAGACTTTTATGTTGCTAAGGATTGGGATATTGCTTGTTTTGAAGAAATAAAAAAATACATAGAACCAACTTGGGTTTTTAGTCATAGAGTAGAACCTAATATGTTTGGAAATCCAAATAGTAGACCAGGTACTATACTATTACCAAAGAATACAATGGGTGCTTATTATAATGATTTTCAAAAAGAATATTTTGAACATTGGGCTGAGGAGTTTGTTTCCATGAACGACTTTATATATCCAAAAGCTGAAGGTGTTAGTGGTTTAATTTCAAAAAAAGATTGGGATTTTATAGGTGGTAATGATTCAAGATTCGCACCCACAAGTTGGGAAGACATTGATTTATTCTTACGTATGAAAAATGCTAATTATAATTTTATTTTAACTTCTAAATCACTAGTTTGGCATTTCGGTGCAAGAGGTAGTCATAGATTGGAAGAGAATGATAATAAAAGTTCTAAAAGACAACTTAAAGCTGAAGTAGAAAACGCTAATAAGTTTTATGATAAATGGAAAGGTGTGCCTGTTTTTGATGAATATGGCATGATTTGTGGAATAACGTAAGGTATAATAAATGATAGCTATAATTTTACATCTATATTATCAAGACCTCTGGGATGAATTTAAAGAAAAGATAGTGCCATTATTAAATGATAATGTACATCTATACGTAACTGTTAACGATGCAACATCAACTGTACAAGATGTTATGTTGTATGCCAAAGATGTTTATATTTTAGAAAATCGTGGTATTGATTTCGGACCATTCGTATATACATACGATAAAATACGTAATAAGGGGTACTCCCATATTATCAAGGTTCATACTAAAAAATCACTTCATAACAGAAATATAGGTACTGAATGGCGAAAAAAATTAACTGAAGTTTTGATAGGTAATCCAGAAATATTCAATTCAGTAATAGAAACTATGAAACACGATGACAGATTATTTATGGCTGGACCTTACTCATGTTTTTATGACAGGGCAAAGGAACCGTTAAATAGCAATGGTAGGACATGGTGCTTACCAGCAATGGAAAAATTGAACCTATTTTTTAATATAGACATGCATGGGTGTTTCATAGCAGGTTCCATGTTTGCAGTATCAACTAAATATTTGGATTTATTATTTAATAATTCTAATTTAGAAAAACTTTATAATGAATTTGAAATCGGATATTCAGTTAACACATCAATGGCCCATGCAATGGAACGCATGATAGGTTATGGGGTTGAATTCCATAATGGTAAGTTTTTAATATTAAACCCGAGTTAATAAGATGTTAATAGCAACTTTAAATTATAATATGCCGGAATTAACAGATAATCTGATTAATCAATTAAAAAGAGATACAATATCCAATGACTGTGAGATTATGGTTGTTGATAATGGTAGTAATAAAGCAGATATAGCAAAGTCAACAACACATACATTGAATGAAAATGTATTTTATGGTGGTGGTTTTAATATAATATTAGATTATTTTTTATCAACAAACCATGATTACTTGTATGTATTAAACAATGATTTAATATTTCATGGTGTTTCTTTTCTAACCACTTCATTGAAAGAGGCTAAATCAGTTGATGCTGCAGTGTATTCGCCATCCGTAATAAATGCATCGTTTGATCAGTGTTACTGGAAACAAATGTGGAACTGGGGAATTGGTATACGTCAGGTTAGATGGATAGATTTTCAATGCCCTCTTATAAGACGTGATGTGTTGGAACAGATAAAACAGTATCCAGATGATTTAATTTACGGTTGGGGATTGGATGCTTATACTGGGTGTATAACCGATAATAATAAATTAAAAACATTTGTATCAGATACTAACACAATATGTCATTTAAATTCACAAACGTTAAAGTCTGATAAAGCACCATTTTCCATGCAAGAGTATTGTTCTAAAGCTGAAACATTACAAAATAATTATTTCAACAATTCAAAATATCGAGATTTATTTTATGAACTCAGAAAATACGGTCAAAACTACAATCCTGTTTAATATGCATATAATGTGGTATGAGTCTGAGATGCTTTCTGAAACATTTGATTCAATAGTAAAGTCTTTGGAATTTTCAAAATCAAATGTTTCATTTAAATTTTGTTTAAATTCACAAACTTATTTAGAAAAACCAGTCAACGGAAAACCAGAAGATATGTTTTCTGCATTTTTAAATCATACTATATTTTCAAAATACAATGTGGAACTAGTATATAAAACAGACAACGATTCTTTTTTTAATGTTGGGGATTGGCGTAGAGACGAATATAACAGTGATTATAAATATATAGTTTGGGGTGAATCGGATACACTGTTGCCAACTGATTACTTTAGAATATTAGATCATATTAATATAAAAGAACCACATGTATTATCTATGAGCAGTAGAAAAATGTGGGATGATAGTTGGTTTGGTGTTGAACATGAATTATTTAGGAATATGCGTGGTGACTCCAAAGCTATGGGCATATTAAGTTCAGGTCATTATATATCACTCAACCAAGTGAATTTATTTAATAGTCTATTACCTGAAATCAATATAGTTAAATTAGGTAGAACAAAGATAGATGGTTCTTTATTAGCATTAAGTCCAAATTTACCAACACCCTTTATATCACCAGAACAACATTTCTTTGGTGAAGACACATGCGCTTCAGGTTTCTTCACATTGAATGGTATACCTCAGTATAATGTGGCAACAAGAATAAAGGGACATAACTACAATCACCCACGTAAAAGGGTAAACACCGATAGTAATAGAGATAGTGAAGATTTCATAAAGTATTCTTCTGAATCTAGAACTGTAATGATGGACTTTTTAAAAAATATATTAAAAGAAAAAAATGAAAAACATAAGTCTGATAGTACCAAGTCATAATAATTTACGTCATTTAAAAAATCTTTATACATCTGTAAAAAAACATGCAAGTGATTGCGAATTAATATTAATAGATGATGCTTCAACGGATGGCACATGGGAGTGGTTACAAGAAATAAAAGACGATGTAAACCTTATAATTCATAGGAGTGAATATAGGAAAGGTCATACTATATTATACGATATTGGTGTAAACATTGCATCCAATGAAATAGTTGGCATACTCCACGCTGACATGATAGTTGGTCCAAATTATATTAATAATATATTAAAACATTTAAAACCAAATACCGTAGTATGTGGAACAAGAATAGAACCACCGTTACACCCAGAAGGTAGAGAAAAAATAATAAAAGATTTTGGTTTAGATTTTGATACATTGGATATTTTCAGTTTTGAAGAGTATTGTATAGAACTACAATATCACTATAATAATAAAATCAGTAATGGTATGTTTGCTCCTTGGATTATATACAAAGAAGATTTTAATTCAATAGGTGGTCATGATTCTATATTTGCACCATTCCCATATGAAGATTCAGATTTATTTCAAAGATGGTTATTGAATGGTTACGAACTTGTACAATCACGTGATGCTTTTGTATACCATTTAACTTGTAGGGGACATAGATGGACTGATGAAATAAGGAAGGACTCCGATGATTTTAAGTTATTCGAAAAACGTGCAAGGAAAAATTATTTGAGAAAATGGGGATCTTGGGTAAAGAATGATGTTTACCAACATCCAATAATTTCTCCCGTATATCATAAAACGTTAGTTATACGTGGGTTGACTACATTAAACTTCATAGAATTTTTAGAACCATTGTTTAATAAAATTCTAATGCATAACGGATGTAAAACTATTGTAAACAAATTTTTAGATTTGGAAAATGAATTAAATAGTATTGAGCCTCCTATAAAATGTGAACTTGATAGTAAATTTGTTTATTATGACGAAGAACTATTTTCAGTAGATGACACTAATGTAGCTGTATTTATCGATGCTGGCACAATTAAAAATGAAGATATTGATGTTATAACCAATTTGAATGATATAGTTAAAGATACAAACGAGATTGGTGAATTTGAATATGGTAATATAAAAATACATATAAAAGATTTAAAAGAAAAACAAAATGAATTGATATTTAATATAAACAGAGATATTTAATATAAACAGATAGGTGATTATATGGCAGTAGGAGTACATAAAGTTACAGAAGATTTTGAAAAGGCTTTAGCTGAATACACTGGTGCGCCGTACGTAGTATGTGTGGATAATCAAAGTAACGCTTTATTCCTATGTATAAAATATTATACACTAAAAAATGGAATTGAAAATATATCAATAGACATTCCAGAAAGAACATATCCGTCTGTACCGTGTGAAGTTATACACGCTGGTTGTAATGTAAATTTCACACCAGTTGAAGGTAAAACTATAACCGGTGCATATCAATTATCACCAACAAATGTTTGGGATTCTGCTTTAAGATTCACAGCCGATATGTATATTCCAAACTCCTGTATGTGTGTATCATTCACTGGTCCATACAAACATTTAAAACTTTCAAAGGGTGGTGCTATATTGTTAGATGATGCAGAAGCTTATCGGTGGTTAAAAAAAGCTAGATTTTCAGGAAGAGACGAATGTAGTTATCACGATGATGACTTCGATGAAAATCCAGTCATAGGTTGGAATTTTTATATGATGCCAGAAATAGCAACACGTGGTCTTTTGTTGATACAACAGTTTTATAATGGTGATGGTACAAAGAAACAAAATTCTGATTTAACTATGCCTTATCCAAAATTATCAGACTTTAAAGTATATGGGGATACCATATGAGTTTTATAAAAAAATCAGAAAAGAAGATACTATGTGTGTTGAATACTTTTTTCAATTATGAACATATAAAATTGTGTTTTGATAGTTTATATCACGACTCTATAGATTATTTCATATTAGAAAATAAAAGTCCATATAGTGATAATATTGAAGATTATCTCAAGGATAAAAGATTATTGGGATACCTACAATCTGAAAAAAACATAACACATGGTACTGTAGACTTTTTTATAAAAAATTATCGTGATATGATAATGCAATATGATTATTTCACATTAACAGATGGCGATGTTTTGGTGGATAACATTGATAATTTATATGAAGAAATTTTTTCTATATTAGATAAACCAAACGTAAAAGTTTGTTGTGCTATGCTTGATAATAGTAACTT
>JBIPMC010000453.1:0-5211 GCA_044369345.1 Terrimicrobiaceae bacterium | reverse complement strand
CTCCCAGGTCACATAAATGCAATCAACAGTTAGGGAGTTCATAGAGGGAGAGTGGAATGAATAAGCCCCAGTTGAGCTTAGCTTTGAGCCTATCTTTAGTGCTGCTTCAAGCTAATTGGCTGTCGGCACTGTCCGAACCGCAAGGTGCTATCTGGCAACAAATGGCCAGTTCTAGTATTGCGACCGGAAGCGGTGTCTCAAGGTCAACTCAGAGAGTTACCACCTACAACAAGCTAGCCTCGGCGAAGAAAGCGCCAACGGCCAATTTGATGAAGTCTGATGCGGTAGACGCGAGTCACGCCATGTTGTTCCTTTCTAAAGGAAAAGAACTTGGCGCCGGCGGTGCAGCTCCTGCAGCAGCTCTGACGATACACCCCAGTCTGCCGCTGGAGAGCGTCGCCGCTGCTCCTGTTGTCAGTTCTGCGGACCTTTCTCCGGCTATCGCCCCGGATATGGCTGTCGAACCGAGTCAAGCTCGTACAGAGGCTGCTCCTAGAATCGCTGCTCTGCCTTCGCAAGCTGCCTCTACTGCCGCTTCCAAAAATCTTCTCGCCCAGTTGGCTCCTGACCATTTATTGGCTCAGGCGGACCACACCAATCTCACCCCTCAACCGATACCGCCGGTAGTGACCGGTACTCTCGACTTCGAAGAGTACAAAGTCACCAACGTTATCGATCTCAAAGTTTCACAGTCACGCACTTTCAAGCTCAAAAACAAGATCGTCAGAACTTCAATTTCCGACCCTGGTATCGCTGAGCCTGTAGTCGTAGCTGAAAACCAGCTGGTTCTTCTCGGCAAAGCCCCCGGTACATCAACTCTGGTGCTCTGGGACGATGCCGGTAACTCAGTATCAATCGACCTGCGCTGCAGCCGTGATTATTCGCAGCTTCAAGCCACCCTTCGTGAAATTGACCCACGCGTCATTGTTAAGGCGTTCTCCGTTGGTGGTTCTGACCGCGTGCTTCTCACCGGTGACGTAGACCACCCTGAGTCAATCATTAAAGCGTTCGCCGCATCGAACGTATTTATGGATGACCGCGGTATGAACATTCAAGTCACCAACGGCCGCATTCTGGCTGGTCGTATCGGTGAATCCGGCGGCGCTCAGGCCGGCGGTGGACAAACTGGTCAGCTGGCTACTCTCGGTACTGTTGATCGTTATACCTTCTTCGGCAACAACGCCAGCAATATCGGCAAAGCTCAAGTAATGGTATCTGACGGTGGACGCGTTACATCTCTGGTGAAAGTTCGCAAAGTGCCTCTGATTGTGCTGCACGTGACTTTCATGGAAATGAACACGACGGCTGCCAGAGAACTGGCGACTGCCCTCGGTTTCGGTGTTGCCAATAAAACATTTTCCTTTGGTATTGGTGGTAGTGCCAACACTACAAGCGGTGCTAACCCCATTGCTTCTGTACCCGGTATCAGAAGAACGGTCTTGAAGAGTACGACTGTACAGACTAACCAAGCTCCATATGCAACTATCGTTGGCGCTGGTGCCTCTACTCCGCTACCCAACAACCCGAACGGTTATCAGATCTTGCCTGTGGGCTTCATCGCTCAGGGTGCTGCCGGTAACACGCCATCGTCAATCGGTCAGGCCGCGCTTCTTACCCCCAGCGGCTTGCTGGGTCAGAGCGTTCTCCTGGGTGCTCCCGGCGGTGTCGGCTTCCAGAGCGCTCTGGCAGCTAACATGTTCACTGGTACTTCTAACTGGGGAGCTCCAACCAGCTATTCAGTCAGCCCAACCATCCAAGGTATTATCTCTTCGAGAAGAGCCCGTGTTCTTGCTGAGCCGACTCTCGTTACTCTCTCCGGTGAGAGAGCAGCCTTCCTGGCCGGCGGTGAAATTCCGATTCTGCAAGCCACTGCCGCTGGTGGTGCTGCGCAGCAGTCGGTTGTGTTTGAACCTTTCGGTATGAGAATCAACATGATTCCCGTGCTTCAGGAAAATGGCACAATCAACCTGGAAGTTTCACCCGAAGAGAGAATCATTGCCAATAACTTGGCTTACACCTTGTTCGCCAACGGTACCGGCGTCATTCCTGGTTTCACTACCAGAAAGACCCAAACAATTGTCGAACTTAAGCCTGGTCAGGAGCTCTATATCTCCGGTCTCGTTTCCACAAACGTAGGTCGAGAAATATCTAAACTTCCAATCATCAGTGAAATTCCAGTGATCGGTGCACTGTACAGATCGAAAGCATTCAACAAAAACGAGAGTGAACTTGTAGTTGCTGTGCGCCCTGAAATCATCTTGCCTGGTACTCCAGGACAGCTGAAGTTGCCTGAAGAAATTGGCCGTGTGGAAGGTCCTCGTGACTTGAATTTGTTCCAAGTTGAACCTACTGTTATCAATGAGCGTCACTACTCCAGTGGTCGTTCAGAGAGACATCAGAAGACTTCTCCGACCTTGCCCGAAGGCGCTCCAATTCCAGATAACGAATAATCTGGCCCAGTCGATAAAACAAATGGAGAGAGGCGAAAGCTTCTCTCCATTTTGTTTTCTTAAAAAAATTTAGCAGCTAGCGCAAGCTCGCTTGACATACATGCTTACTATCTCCAATCGTGCACCATATATGGTTGTCAATTAATGGCTATTTTTTTGCTAGGCTCAATAAAAAGCGTCATTGCTGAAGTCTCTTCGGCGCTTGACAGCGAGAGTGTTAAGCGAGTGTTCAATGTATTACCTCAGTGAAAAAAGATTCGTGCAATGGGCGGGCAGTCGTGTTAAGCTTCTGTACTGGTCGGTCCTGTACCGGCTTTACCATGAGCGCTCCCAGAGTCCGCAAATCGGAGACATCGAGGGAGTTCATAGAGGGAGAGTGGAATGAATAAGCCCCAGTTGAGCTTAGCTTTTAGCCTATCAGTTCTACTGATGCAGGCGAATTGGCTATCGGCGCATTCAGAGCCGCAGGGCGCTATTTGGCAGCAAATGGCCAACGCAGACAGCGCGGCAGGGTGTGGAGTCAAAGCAGCAGCTAAAGCTGTTGCGCATAAATCAGTAGGCAAGGCGGCGAAGGCGCCTGCTAGCAAGTCTTCTGCAATAGACGGAAGCCATGCGATGCTTTTCCTTCCAGGCACATCAGTTAAGTCTGGTGCCGCAGAATCAGCGCTCGTTATCCATTCGGGCACTGTAGCTGGTGCAGCTACTCAACCGGCAGCAGCTCAGTTTGCTCCGGACAGAGTCGTAGCCCAAGCCGCAGACCAGAGTGCATACACTACCGCTCAGCCGATTCCTCCGGTTGTAACTGGTACTGTCGAGCTCGAAGAGTTCAAAACTACCAACGCTATCGATTTGAAAGTTTCGCAATCGCGTACTTTTAAGTTCAAAAACAAAATTGTGCGTACTTCTATTTCAGATCCGGGAATAGCTGAACCTGTTGTAGTTTCTGAGAACCAGATGGTTCTCTTGGGTAAAGCTCCCGGCACATGTACCATGCTGCTATGGGACGATGCAGGTAATTCAATCAGCGTCGATCTTCGCGTTAGTCGCGATTACACTCAGCTGCAGACAACTCTCCGTGAGATTGATCCCCGCATCATCGTCAAGGCATTCTCTGTGGGCGGATCGGACCGTGTTCTCCTCACCGGAGACGTTGATCATCCTGAGTCGATTATCAAAGCTTTTGCTGCTTCGAACGTCTTTATGGACGATCGCGGCATGAACATTCAGGTAGCCAACAGTCGTATCATCACTGCGAGAATCGGTGAATCCGGCGGTACTGCTACAGGTGGTGGCGGTAACCAGGGCCAGTTGGCTCAGCTCAACTCGGTTGACAGATATACCTTCTTCGGTAACCTGGCAAACAATATCGGCAAAGCACAAGTAATTGCCTCCGATGGCGGTCGCGTAACCAGTCTGGTTAAAGTGCGCAAAGTGCCTTTGATCGCACTACACGTTACGTTCATGGAGATGAACACTTCTGCTGCTAGAGAACTTGCTGTTCAGCTGGGTTTTGGCGTAGCCGGTAAGAACTTCTCATTCGGTATCGGTGGTACCGGCAGCGCTACTGCTGGTACGGTCTACACTGCTGATCCTGGTGTCAACGGACGTCAGACTTTGAACCCATTGGGAGCTGAGCAGCTGGTTCGTTTCGGTGCCACAACATTGCCATACGGTAGTGGCGGCCAGGTCCAGCCGGTAGCCTTCCTGACACCTGGTTATGTAACCGGTATCGGTCAGCCTAACGTTGTAGGTGCTCCCAACGGTCTCTTGTCACAGGCAGTTTTGCTTGGTGCTCCCGGTGGTGCTACTTTGAATACTGCCAACCTGTTCAACATGTTCACCGGTATATCTAACTGGGGTAACAGAGTTCAGGTTTCTCTCAACCCGACTATTCAGGGTATTATTTCTCAGAGAAGAGCTAGAGTACTGGCGGAGCCTACTCTGGTCACCATCTCGGGTGAAAGAGCTGCGTTCTTGGCCGGCGGTGAGATTCCGATCGTGCAAGCCATCGCTACGGCTGGTACTGCACTGCAGTCGGTAACCTTCGAGCCTTTCGGTCTGAGACTGAATATGATTCCGATTCTGCAAGAGAACGGAACCATTAACCTGCAGATTTCACCTGAAGAGCGCATTCTGGCTAACGAACTCGGTTTCACCAACGGTGCTGCGGCTTCGTTCATTCCTGGTTTCACAACCAGAAAGACCCAGACAATTGTTGAGTTGAAGCCTGGTCAAGAACTCTATCTCTCCGGTTTGGTCACCTCCAACACCGGTCGAGAATTGAACAAAACTCCTATTCTTGGTGAAGTGCCTGTTCTTGGAGCTCTGTACCGCTCTAAGGCATTCAACAAGAACGAGAGTGAGCTGGTTGTTGCCGTTAGACCCGAAATCATCTTGCCCGGCACTCCCGGACAGCTCAAGCTTCCTGAAGAGATTGGTCGTGTGGAAGGACCGCGCGATACCAATATGTTCCAGGTCGAGCCCACAGTGCTTGATGAGCGCCATCACTCCAGCGGCCGTGCTGAGCGTCACCAGAAGACCTCACCGACTCTGCCTGAAGGCGCACCGATTCCAGATAACGAATAAGCAATTAAGTGTTTAGCGCTTAACGCTTTACGAAAGGGGAGGGGCTTAGCCCCTCCCCTTTCGTTTGGTGTGCCACGCATGTTTGACAACTGGAGGTGAGAGTCCTTACACAACCTGATAGCGGTGAAGTGTAGCGAAGCGCAAGGGCGTAGCCGTGAGGCTGGGTCTGAAGGAA
>JBIPMC010000155.1:0-5231 GCA_044369345.1 Terrimicrobiaceae bacterium | reverse complement strand
TTCGGATAAACTGTGACAAAATCTCCCACTCCTGGGTGGCGTTTGCCGCCTTTGACGATCTGGCCGCGATCGTCTTTCGCAAAGCTACGAGCACCAAGGGTGACTCCATGGTAAAGCTTTACATGGTGCCCGATCACGCAGGTTTCGCCGATCACAACCCCCGTTCCGTGGTCGATAAAAAAGTACGGGCCGATTTTTGCCCCGGGATGGATGTCGATACCAGTCCGGGAATGGGCCCATTCGGTCATCATGCGGGGCAAGAGCTTGAGGCCCTCGTTGTAAAGAATGTGCGCGGTGCGCTGGATCGCGATGGCCTCGAGGCAAGGATACGAAAGAATGATCTCCTCGTCGCTCGTCGCGGCGGGGTCGCCCTCGAAGGCCGCTTGGATGTCGGTGCGGAGAAGTTCGCGAATGGCGGGGATTTGATCGAGAAAGCGGAGCAAAATCTCGCCCGCGCGTTCGTCGTTTCCCTCCGGATCGCTCAGCCGAATGCTCCGCCCGATCTGCGCGCCGAGGCGCTCGGCAAGCGCCTCCAGACGGATTCTGGTAACCTCGGCGAGTTCGTTTTTGTGAATCGGATGTTCGTCGTGAAATCCCGGAAACAAAACCTGGAGCAATTGCTCGCAGAGCGAATCAACGGCGCGCTTCGAGGGAAGATTGTGGCGGTCGGTGTTGTTAAGTCCGCCCACCGCCTCGTAGGAGGTGAGAATTTTTTCGGAAATCCCGGCGAGGCGGCTTTGCATGCGGGAAAGACTACCCGCCGGAGGGGGGATTTGTCGAGAATCCGCTTGGGATCAAGCTCCGGAGCCGTCGGGAGGCAACGCACCATCGCCCGCGCGGCAGAGATAGCCGGTCGCCTCATGGTGCGTCTGTGACTCGTATGCTTTTTTAACTTCAAACAAAATGCGGTCAGCATCTTGCATTTCCACCAAGGCCACAATCGCGCCACCAAATCCTCCCCCGGTCAAGCGCGCGCCGAGGCAGCCTTTTTGTTTTGTCGCAAGATCAACTAAAAGATCAAGTTCCGCCGTGCTATTTTGGAAATTATCCATGGAGCTGCGGTGCGAGACGGTCATGAGCGTTCCGAGCCGCTCGCCATCTCCAGCCTTAAGAGCCTCAATGGCTTGGAACACCCTTTCGTTCTCACCAACGATGTGACGCGCGCGGCGTTTGGCCAAGTCCGGCATCTCGGCAGCTTCGAGTTGCGCCATATTCACATCCCGCAAGGCCGCGACCCCCATGCGGCGGGCGGCCTCGAAGCACTGCTCACGCCGCTCATTGTATTCGCCGCCAACGAGGGCGTGCTTCACGCCAGAGTTGATCACGAGGAGGCCGAAATGCGCAGGCAGCGGGATGTTTTTCACCAACTCGGTGCGGCAGTCGAGGAACACGAGGTGGTCCTTGAGGCCAAAAACAGACGACGCTTGATCGAGCAGACCGCAATTCACGCCGACGAATTCATTTTCGGCACGACGGCAGAGTTTCGCCACCTCCATGAGAGAGAGAGAAAACGGGTAGAGCTTCATGAGCAGCGAGGCTGTGGCGACCTCCAGCGCGGCGGAACTCGAGAGGCCAGCACCTGTTGGCAGCGTCGATTCGAACCGCACCGCAAAACCTCCCGCCTCGGCACCGGCGCGTGCGAGCATTTCGGCAACACCCAGCGGGTAGTCGATCCATTTTCCGGAACGCTGCAAACCCGCCGATCGATCCATTTTTTCCGAACCGCCCATGTCGCCGCTGGACAACTCGACGCGACCGCCGGGGAGCGTTTCGCCGGTGGCCGTGATGCCAAGATGGAGCGCGGCGGAGAGGACTACACCTCCGTTGTAATCTGTGTGGTTTCCGAGAATCTCGACGCGGCCTGGAGCGAAAGCGGTGGTGGACATTTCTCACGATGATTGCGGGGGGCTTGCGGCTTGCCAAGCGGGTTTTGTGTGGCAGGATTTCAGCGAAGGAAATTTCTTATGAGCGACAACAACGACAACAACATTGCAGCCAAGAAGCTGGAGAGCAGCACCGAACACGCCAAAAAGGCCATCGACGCCGCAGCCGAAGCGGGTCGGGTCGTCGGCGAAACCGTGAAAAAACACGCCAAGGCCGCCTATGAAACCGGTCGCGAGCAATTGGGCGCCGCCGCCAAAGATCTCGGCGAAGCCGCAACAGCCACCTATGGCGATTTCCGCGAGCAAGCCAAATACAAAGCCGAGGAACTCCGCGGCCGCGCTCAGTCCGCTTACAGCGACGCTTACGCCTACGCGCAGGATTATCAAACCGAAGCCGAGACCTACATCCGCGCCAACCCTCTCCAATCCGTGGGCATCGCGCTCGGCGTGGGCTTCCTGCTCGGCCTCATCCTCCGCCGCTGACGCACCTTGGCTGGCAACGGTTCGGTTGATCTCCCGCAGTCCGGTAAAACGGGCACGCGGGAGGAGCCACGGGGGCTTTTGGGTGAAATCCAGAGTCTGCTCGGCTCGGTAACGCGCTATTTTCAAGCTCTCGGTGCGCTCGTGGGCGAGGAGTCAATGGAAGCTCTTTCTCTCGGCCTTCGCCTTGGCTTGGCCCTGATCGCGGCTTTGTTTTTCGCCGGATTCGGATTTGTGCTGCTGGTGATCACCGTCGCGTTTTTCGCGGCGAATGTCCTCGGCGTCTCTTGGCTGTGGATTCTCGGAGGGTTCACTGCCCTGCATCTTCTGCTCGCGCTCATTTGCGTGAATCAAGTGAGGACACACTTCCGAACCCCGATTTTCGAAGCCACCCGCCGCGAAATTTCCAACGACCTCGAGACTCTACGCAAAACCCCGAAGCCATGAGCAAGAAAGCGCAACTTCTCGACGAACTCCGCCGCAGCCGCGCCGCCATCGCGCGCGACGCCGCCGCCATCGCCGAGGAAATCAACCTTGCTTCGAAAATCAAAAGATCCGTTCTCTCGCATCCCCTCGCCTGGCTCAGCAGCGCGACCGCCCTCGGCTACATCCTCGCCGGGCCGAAAACCCGCGTCGTCACAAAGTTCATCAAAGGCCAATCCGCCGACCGAGCCGAAAAATCCCGCTCGGGCCTCGCTCCCATTCTTTGGAGCGTCCTGCTCGCCCTTTTTAAATTCGGTTTCCCCCTCGCCCGCCCCGCTCTCACCACCTTCGCCATGCGTCAACTCGCCGCGCTGGCCGTTAAATTCTCCCGCTGATTTTTCACCATGCACGACCCACGCTGCGACAAACTGGCCGCCGTTCTCACGAAGCACTCCACGAAACTCCGCCCCGGCGAAAAAGTTCTCATCGACCTGTTCGATGTGCCCGACCTGATCGGCGTGGCATTGATCCGCGCCGTCCGTGACTGCAAAGCCGTTCCGTTCGTCCAGAACCACCACGCCCGCCTCTCGCGTGAACTCGCCCTTGGCGCCGAGGCCGATGGACTCGACACCGCCGCCGGCGTGGAGCTCGCCCGCATGAAAAAGATGCATGCCTACATCGCCGTGCGCGGCAGCCACAATATCACCGAGATGAGCGATGTGCCCGATGCGAAAATGCAGCTCATCGCAGGAAAAATGCGGCCCGTCATGGACTGGCGGATCAACAAAACCAAGTGGGTCGTCCTCCGCTGGCCCACGCCCGCCATGGCCCAGCAGGCTCAAATGAGCACCGCCGCGTTCGAGGATTTCTTTTTCAATGTCTGCACGCTCGACTACGGCCGCATGGCTCCCGGCATGGCCGCGCTCAAAGCACTCATGGACCGAACCGACAAGGTCCACCTCAAAGGCCCCGGCACCGACCTCCGCTTTTCCATTAAAAACATCGGCTCCGTGACCTGCGGCGGCGATCGCAACATCCCCGACGGCGAGGTTTTTTCCTGCCCCGTGAAAAAAAGCGTCGAGGGCCATGTCACCTTCAATGTCCCGAGCATTTATCAAGGCCACGCCTTCGACAATGTGCGACTTGAATTTTCCGAAGGCCGCATCGAGCGCGCCACCGCGAACAACACGGCTGCACTAAACCGCATTTTGGACAGCGATGCCGGCGCGCGCTACATCGGCGAATTCTCGCTCGGCTTCAACCCGCACATCCTGCATCCGATGCGCGACATCCTCTTCGACGAAAAAATCGCCGGCTCATTCCACTTCACCCCAGGCCAAGCTTACAAAACCGCCGGCAACGGCAACACCAGCCGCATCCACTGGGACATGGTCTGCATCCAACGCCCCGACTACGGCGGCGGCGAAGTCTGGTTCGACGGCAAACTCATCCGCAAAGACGGCCTCTTCACCCTCCCCGCCCTCAAAAAACTGAATCCCGCGCAACTACTCGGAAAAAGCCGGTAGCCGGAGATATAATCTGACCGCGAATGCTGGGTAGGCTTGGATCGCCGAGCCGACCCAAGCCTCAGGCGCGAAGCGCCGTTCCACCCTCCCAAGTTTTCGCATTTGCAATAACTCAAGAGCTGAAACATTTTTTCGATCAATGATTGTCACCATGGAGATACCAGACGACTTGGCGGATGACTTACAGGTCGGCTTCCAGAATCTCAACCAAGCGGCCTTGGAAGCCTTGGCTGCCGATGCCTATTCCAAAGAACTTTTGTCGCTTGAGCAGGTCCGGAGAATGTTGAATCTGGAATCGCGATGGGATGCTGAAGCTATCTTATCGAAGCATAGTGCCTGGCCCGGCCTTTCAGCCGAAGAGATCTTTTCGGATGCACGCACAGCGGCGGAATTCCGGCACGCTGCTTCATGATTGTCGTCAGTGACTCCTCCGTTTTGTCGGGATTGGCCGCCATCGGGGAGTTGGATCTACTCCCAAAATTGTTTGGGAAAATTACTGTCACGGCGACGATTTGCAGGGAAGCCGGACATCGGAATGCGCCTCAGGCATTGCAATAGTTGTTTTCCTCAATCCCTCCTTGGCTTGAAGTGGTTCCTGACCCAGCGCCCTATCTGGAAGAAACTGCGACGCTTGATCCTGGTGAAGCCTCCGCAATCACCTTGGTTTGGCAAAACCGACCGACCAGCCTTCTGATCTTGGATGAAAAACGGGGACGCAAGGTGGCCAGCGCCCTTGGTTTGAAAATCACTGGCACCGCAGGCCTTTTAATGGAAGCGGCTGCTACCGATCTGATTGATTTTGAAGATGCCTTGCTGCGCTTGTCTCAAGTTGAATTTCGACTCAGCTCCCATGCTTCCGCAGCATTGCGCCAAAACCTCGCCAAGCGAACCGGCAAGTAAAATTGGGTAGTGCAACAAT
>JBIPMC010000258.1:0-3378 GCA_044369345.1 Terrimicrobiaceae bacterium | reverse complement strand
GTGCCCACGAGTAGTTTTTTTCATCGATGCCGATGATCCAATAATCGCCGCCGATCGGGCTTCTGCCGAAGCGCACTTTGAGTTTCGCATTGCCCGATCCGGGCGTGACGGTGGCGATGGCCTTCGCGTCGCGAAAAGTGCCATCGGCTTGCTTGCAGCGGTTGAGGACTTGGATGGTGCCGTCGGGCAGGGCAGTGTAATTCGCGGTGGTGTCGGAGGCGCAGGAGCGCTGGAACCAATTCGGGTATTTGGCGATTTCGAACCAACGACCCTCGTAGCGCTTCAAATCGACCGACGGCACGGTCGCGAGTGGCGGTCGCGAGGCGCAGCCGACTAGAAAGAGGGCGATCAGCATTGCAGCGACTCGGATTCCGGCTTTCATGGAGTGCGTGACTTTACGCGGAAGACATTGGCTTTGCATGGCAATTCTCGCCGTTGGCGTCGCCTCGTGCGGCGAGCATGCCAAGCGGGCGGATTTGGTTTTTGTGAACGGTGCGGAACCGGAAACTCTGGACCCGGCAATCATTACGGGCCAACCCGAGGGTCGGGTCGTGAATGCGCTCTTCGAGGGCCTCTGCGCTTACGATGAAAATGGACAGGCGGTGCCGGGCGTGGCCGAGCGCTGGGAAGTTTCGCCGGATGGGAAAACTTACTCGTTTCATCTGCGGGCAGACGCGAAGTGGAGCGATGGCACGCCGCTCACGGCCGAGGATTTCGTTCGGAGCTGGCAGCGAACCCTCACGCCCTTGACAGGTTCGCAATACAACTACCAACTTTTCCCGATCAAAAACGCGCAGTCTTTTGCCGAGGGAAAATTCACAGATTTTTCGCTGGTCGGTGTTCGTGCGGCAGATGCTCTGACGCTGGTTGTGGAACTCGAAAATCCCACGCCGTATTTCATCCAACTCTGCGCGTTTCCGACGCTGCATCCCGTGCCGGTGCGACTCATCGAGAAATTCGGCGACGATTGGGTGAAGCCCGGCAATCTCGTCGGCAACGGCGCGTATGCGCTCGAGAGCTGGCGGATCAATGACAAGATTCGGCTTCGCAAAAATCCACACTACTGGGATCGCGCCAATGTCTCGCTGGAAACGATCGATGTGCTGCCAATCTCTGATGCGAATGTGGCCTTCAATTTTTACGCGAGCGGGCTGGCGGATTTGCTGATGGACAAAGGCCTCGCGCCGCCCGCGCTGCTCGAGGATTTGAAGAAGCGCGAGGATTTCCATGCCGCTCCGTTCCTCGGAATTTACTTTTTGCGCTACAACAGTGCGAAGGGACCGTTCACCGACGAGCGGGTGCGGCGGGCCTTCTCGCTCGCGGTGGATAAAAAACGCATCGTCGAAAAAATCACGCGGGCCGGGGAGTTGGCAGCGCCGGGATTTGTCCCGCCTGGAATTCCCGGTTACACAGGCACGGAGGGGCTGGGTTTTGATCCGAAGGAGGCCAGGAGATTGCTCGCAGAAGCGGGATACCCGGGCGGGAAGGGCTTTCCCAACGCCACCTATCTTTACAGCAAAAGCGAACTGAACGAGGCCGTCGCCGTGGAGCTTCAAAGCATGTGGCGCGAGGAATTGGGCGTGAATGTGAATCTCGCCCGGCAGGAGTGGAAAGTGTATCTGAACTCACTCTCGTTGCTGGATTACGACATCGCGCGCTCGAGTTGGGTCGGTGATTATCCCGATCCGAACACCTTCCTCGACATGTTCCTTACGGGGGGCGGCAACAACCGCACCGGATGGAGTAGCGCGGAATACGACCGATTGATCGCCGAGGCGGCGCGGGAACTCGACCCGGCCAGGCGCTTCGCGATTCTGCGACAAGCCGAGGATTTGCTGGTGCAAAAAGCCGTGCCGGTCTGCCCGGTTTATTACTATGTCGGCATCCAGCTCTACGACCCGGCCAAGCTCGGCGGGATTCGCGCAAATGTCCTCGACGAACACCCCCTCCGCCGCATCCACCGGAAAAACTAAAGAGCCGGAACGAGCGCGGCCTGAAACGGAGTCTGGCCGAGCTTGCGAAAGGTGATCTCGAACGCTGTCTGCACGGTTTCGCGGCCGTCGTCCCAAGGAATTTCGCTCCAGCCTTCGCGGGTGAGTTCGCGCATTTCGGCGAAATACGGCTCGTTATCTGTCATCAGACGAAGGACTCCCTCGGCGCGGAGAACCCGGCGGATTTGGGCGAGGAAAGATTTCTGAAAAACCCGCCGCGAGGCATGGCGCCGCTTCGGCCAGGGATCGGGAAAATACAAATGGAAAACTGAGACGCTCTCGGCAGGCAATTCCTTGAGCGATTCGGCACCGACGCCTTGAATCGCCCGAGCATTTGGCAGGCCCAATCGCTCGGCCCGTGCGTTGCATTTTTCTACCCGGTCGATCTGTTTTTCGATTCCAAGAAAATTCTCACTCGGGTGCAGGGCCGCCATGCCGAGCAAAAACGCTCCACGGTGACAGCCGAAGTCGATCTCCAACGGCGCAGCCGATGCCGCGAACCACTCCACAGGCAATGCAGGCGTCATTTGATCACATTGCGGCCTTTGAGGCCAAAGTGCTTCGCGGCAGCGAGGAGGTGCTTGTCGTTCGAGTAAATCTCGCGGAAACCATGCTCCTTCGCGCAGATCAGATGGAGCGCGTCGGAGGCGCGGAGGAATAGTTGCTTTGGCGCTTCAGAATACATCCGGCGAACATGCTGCATGAGGCTTGCGGTGATCGGAAAAAACGACCAGCAACCGGCAGACACATCCTCTGCGAACTGACTTATCGATTGCGTGAAAAGCTCCTTACTGATCAGACCCTCGCGCCATTTGCGATGGATTGCAGAAGGCACTTCGATCTCGGCCAAACTGCACGAGGCGACATCATTTTTATCAAAAAGGGCGCGCACTTCATTCGAGCCGGGTTCGGGGATGTAGAACTTCAGGATGTAGCCCGAATCGGAATATATCACCAGTCGCTCCCGCGATCACGGTCCTCCGATATATGTGCCGTCGAATCGCCCTTGACCGGCTTGTTCATCAGGGCCGCATAGCCCGGCAAGAGCACGCGGTCTTTCCACTTGGGGCGGTTCGGTTGCCTCTCGGCGTCGGGCGCAATGGGTTGGATTTGGGCGATGGGCTTGCCGTTGTCGGTGATGACAACACGCATGTTCTCGGCCGCCTTTCGAACAAAGTGCCCGGTGCGGGCGTGGAGTTCGCGAATGGGAATTTCGATCGTCGTCATGAGTCGAATGTGTCACGCGTGACACGGATCGTCAATCTACCACGAATGACTTCGTTTTTGATGCCCTCACCCGACTGCCACAGACAAAAAAAGAGTGAGCCAGACGAGACTTTGGTGAAAATTCCCATCATGGACCAACGACCAGTTCTCACGCCGCCGG
>JBIPMC010000153.1:0-5268 GCA_044369345.1 Terrimicrobiaceae bacterium | reverse complement strand
ACACCTAAGTCCGACAGGCTGCTAGCGCGATGAAAAGTCAGGTTGCTAATGTCGAATTCAACCTCGTGCGAAAGATCGTTGGCAAACTCCCCGAAGCGGATATGGAAACTCTCGACTGACATCTCAAGGAGTGGCTTGAACTTGCCTCTTGGATTTGGGCCATCGTTTTCTGCGCGAAAACTGGCGGTGAGGGAGGGATTCGAACCCTCGGTAGCCTTTTGGGCTACGGAGCTTTAGCAAAGCTCTGCTTTAGACCACTCAGCCACCTCACCAATTTGAGAGCCGCAAAGATAAACACCAAATGTGCGGGAGGTCAAACGCTTGCTCGAGTGGCTTGCGCCCTTGCGCCGCGCCCCTAACATGCCGCGATGATTTCGATCCGCGAGGATTTCAATGGAGCCGCGCCCTCGGCATTTCAGCGCGAGGTGGAGGAGATTTTCTCCGAGACTGGACGGCTTTCGCAGGGGGGAGGTTTTGAATACCGCGCCGAGCAGCAGCGCATGGCTGGAGCGGTCGCACGGACTCTCGAAACTGGCTCGCATCTCGTGGTCGAGGCCGGCACGGGCGTGGGCAAATCGCTCGCATATTTGATCCCCGCCGCGCTCCATGCGATTCGCACGAAAAAGAAGGCGGTTATTTCCACCCACACCATCGCGCTGCAGGAGCAGCTCATGTTCAAAGACATTCCGCTCGTGCAGCAAATCCTCCCCGACGAGTTTGAGGCGGTGCTGCTGAAAGGCCGTCAGAATTACCTCTGCACGACCCGGCTTTCGCGCGCCATCGCACAGGCGAAGGATTTGTTCACGACGCCCCAGCACGCCGAGCTGGAGCGCATCCGCGAGTGGAGTCTCTCCACAAAAGACGGCTCGTTGAGCGATTTTCTTGAACAACCCGATCCGGCCGTGTGGGAGGAGGTGCGGAGCGAGCAGCATCTTTGCACGCCGAAGACCTGCGGCCCGGCGAGCGGGTGTTTCTATCAATCCCTGCGCCGCCGCGTGGCGAACGCCCGCATGGTGGTGCTCAACCACGCGCTCTTCTTCACGCTGCTGAATGGCGTGGAGGACGCCGAGAACCGCACGGGCGGGCTGCTTTTTGCGAATGACTTCGTGGTTTTCGACGAGGCCCATACGATGGAGGAGGTTGCCGCGCGTCACATCGGCATGGAGCTTTCGCAGCTCGGCCTCCGGCGCGCGATCCAGCGGCTCTACAATCCGCGCAGCAAAAAAGGCCTCTTACAGATTTTGAAAAACGGTCCCGCCTGCCGCGCGGTGTCCGATGTGTTGCCGGTGGCGGACGGTTTTTTCAGCCAGGTCGCGGCGAAGTGTGAATTCAAGAAAGGCCGCGAATTTCGCATTCGCGAGGCCGGGCTGGCTGATGGCGGCGAGGTTTGTGGCGCGCTCGCGAGGCTGGGCGAGTTGATCGGCATCGAGGCCGGTAAGTGCCAGGACGAAACGCATACCGCTGAGTTGCAGGATGCCGCGCGCAAGCTCCGAGAGGCGCGTTCGGGGATTGTCGATTTTCTCGAGCTCGAGGATCCAGGGCAGGTTTATTGGGTCGAGCAATACGGACGCGCGGAGCAATTCTGCACCCTGCGCGCCGCACCCGTGAATCTCGCCGACGCCCTGCGGCGGCTGCTCTTTCGTGAGGGAGCCTGCACTGTTCTCACGAGCGCGACGCTCTCGATTGGGTCGCCGGATTTGTCCTACTTCCGCAATCGCGTTGGGGCCGAGGATGTCACGGCGTTGCAGATCGGCAGCCCGTTCGATTACGAGCGCCAGATGTCGCTCCACCTCGTCGAGAAAATGCCCGAGCCGAAGTCGTCCGACTACGAACCCTCGCTGGCGAAGTGGATTTCGCATTTCACCGGGAAAAGCCAGGCGCGGGCGTTCGTGCTTTTCACCAGCTACCAGACGATGCGCTCGGTTGCAGAGTTGGTGGAGGTGGATTTCGAGAAGAAGGGCTGGCAGCTCCTCGTGCAAGGCGGCGGCATGCCCACCCAGCGCATGGTCGCGGAGTTTAAGGAAAATCCGCACAGCGTCCTTTTCGGCGTGTCGAGTTTTTGGACCGGAGTCGATGTGCCTGGCGAGGCACTCACGAATGTGATCATCACGAGGCTGCCTTTCGCCACGCCCGACCACCCGCTCACCGAGGCGCGCCTCGAGGCGATCGAGGCCGAGGGCGGGCGGGCGTTTGAAAGCTACTCGCTGCCCGAGGCGATCCTGAAACTCCGCCAGGGTGTCGGCCGCCTCATCCGCAGCAAGTCGGACACCGGCACCATCGTGATCCTCGACAGCCGCATCCTCTCGAAGCCCTACGGGCGCTCGTTCCTGCGCGCCATGCCGAAGTGCCCTGTGGAAATCCACTGAGAGGAACTGCTTGACGAATCCCTGCTTCGACGGAAATTCGACGCCTAGATGAATCTTTTTGTTAAACCCGGATGCCCATGGTGCGTGGAGGCAGTGGCTTGGATGAAGGCGCGCGGGTTGGCATTTCGCGAGATCGATGTGTTTTCCGAACCCGGCGCTTTTGACCGCATGAAGGCCATTTCCGGCCAAAGTCTCGCACCGACGCTGGAAATGCCCGATGGCTCGGTGTTGCCGGATTTTGATGTCGGCCAGCTCGAACGATTTTTGAAGGAGCGCGGGGTTGTATGATTTCGGCAATCCTCGTTGTTCTCGGCGTGGGCGTGCTTTCGTTCGCCTTCCGCTCGGTTCATCATCAAGTCGCCTTCCGCATCGGCACTTTGGGATTGGTTTTCACCTCGTTCCTCGCGGGCTGGTTGCTTGGAGGGAGCATGTTCTTGGGAGCGGTCTTCGCCTCCACATGGTTCCTTCTCCCGTGGCTGGAAATCCTCACTCGTGTGCGGCGTTTGCGCCTGCCGATTCACCGTCCGCTTGAAAAATCCGCGCCCCCGCCTGCGAGCCGGTTTCCTGGATTTGGAGACCTCTCAGACGAGTTGGAGGCGATTGGTTTTGAGCATTCTGACGATGTGGATTGGAGCCATGACGGGATGCGGCAATTTTACCGCCTTCTCTACAACGCCGATCGCCGCACGGCTGCCGCGATCTGCCTCGTCGAGCAGGGTGAGTTTTCGTTTTTCTATTTGACCTTTTCCTCCCGTGCCGCCGACGGGCGGGTGTTCATGACTTGGAATTACCCGTTCTCCTACGGTATGCACCTGCTGCCAAACATGGTCGCGAACCGCGTGGACGAGGATTTGGCAGTGGATGAACTCGCCTCGGAGCATCAGAAATTCCTTAAAAAATCCGAACTCGCTGGCGTCGATCTCGCCGAGCGGCAACTTCACGAACTCCGCCCGGAGTTTGAAAAAGACCTGCGCCTCCAGCTTGAGCACAACATCGCGCGCGGCATCCTCACCCGTGATGGCGAGGAATTGATCCGCTACTCGGTGCGAGGCTGGTTTTTCCTCTGGGGACAATTTCTCCGCGAGTTCGTGAAGTTCAGCTGAGGCGGGGATGAATATCCGCGGCCTGCTTCTTCTCATTTCCATCACGCTGATTTCTCTGGGCGCATGGCTCAAATGGCTCGAGCGCCAGGAAATCCTTAAAATGGTCGAGGAGCAGCGGTGCATGATTCCGGAGTTCGACTCGAATGCCGTCTCCGAGGTTTTGGTGAGAACCAACGCTGAAACCGTCACGCTCCGAAAAACGCCGGCTGGCTGGGTTGTGGCGGAGCTAGGAAATCAGCCGGCGAGGCTCGCGGCGATCGGCGAGGTCGTTCAACGCCTGCATGATTTCAACTCGCGCGAAAATATCGCCGCGAATCCCGCGCAGTTCGCCTCGTTCGAACTCCTCGAGCCCGATGGCAAAAGCCCGGGGGCGGGAACTCTGGTTTCTCTCAAAGATCAAAACGGCAAAGCCCTCGCAGCGGTCGTGATTGGCAAAACCTCATTCAGCCCGCCCGATCCTGGCTCGCAATTTCCGCCGCAGCCAAATGGGCGATTCATCGTGGTGGCTGGGTCTTCGGGTCCCGTGCGGGTCATTGCCGAGGGTTTCGACAAGCTCAGCGCTAAGCCCGAGGCGTGGGTGAATAATCCGTAAAGCTCAGGAGGGTCCTGCTTGTCAGGACCGGAGCGGTTCTTGCCATCACTCCGACACGGCTCTGACAACCAGAGCCCTCCTGACTCAGAGGGATTCGGGGTCGTTCAAAAGCTCACCGATCCGCTTGAGTAAACGCCCGGCGGCGCCGCCGTCGAGCACGCGGTGATCGAAGCTCAGCGTGAACATCGCCTCGACCACGGGAACGAATTCCTCGAGTTCGGGATTCCAATTCGGAACCGTGCGGCCAGTGCCCATGCCGAGAACAAGGGTTTGCTCGGGGAGGGGAATTGGCGTGGCGAAGGTGAGTCCAAAAGTGCCGTAGTTTGTCACGGTGGCGATGGAGTTTCCTGTATCAGACGGGCCGAGACGCCGCTGGCGCGCGAGCTCGACAAGGCGGTGGTAGCGCGAGGCGAGATCGCCGAGAGGATATTGGTCGGCATTCCGGATCACCGGCACGAGCACGCCATCCTCCGCTTCGACAGCAAAACCGATGTCCACCGAGGGCGGATGGACGATGCTGTCGCCGATAAGGCGGCCCGCGGGAGCGCTGTTTTCGGCGAGCGCCAGCGCGAGTGCACGGAGCGCGTAAAGGGCCGGGCCGGGTTTCGCGGGATGCGATTTGCGGTGGGCGAGAAGTTTATCGAGTTGGATCGGGGTGCCGACAGTTGCGAGCGGGCGGGTGCAACTGCGAATCATCGCGTCCGCCACGGCTTTTCGCATCGGCGAAGCGGGCGTGATCTTGTTTTTCTCGATGCTCTCCATGAAGCGCTCGAGGTCTTCGATAGTGACGCGCCCGCCGGCTCCGCTTCCGGCAATTCCCGAGAGGTCTGAGGCGCGGAGGCCGAGCTCGACCATGCGGGCCTTCATGCGCGGCGACATGTAGGTAACGCCGCCCGCGTGGGCTGGCACTGGCAAGCCGCCTTGAACAGTCGGTTCGACTTTTTGCGGTGGAGGGGCGTGATTTTCAACGCGCTTCTTGGCTGGTTTGCGTCCCGGTTTTTCCATCTCATCGAGACCGAGGCGTTTGGCCTCCTCGGAGCTGATTTCGATTTGGCCCAGGATCGCGCCGACCGGGTAGCTGGTGCCGATTTCAGCGGTGAGTTCTTTGATCGTCCCCGAGCAGGGCGCGGTGACGGCCATGACGGCTTTGTTGGTTTCCACCTCGATCAAGTCGGTATCAGCCTGTACGGTGTCGCCGGCGTGGAAA
>JBIPMC010000428.1:0-5271 GCA_044369345.1 Terrimicrobiaceae bacterium | reverse complement strand
CTCGTCGAGGTTGGCGACGTACTGATCGTTGATCAGGTGCGGCATCGCGGCGTAGACGCGGTGGCCGTACCACCCGTCGCCGCCCGTGTTCTCCGGGAGGACGAGGACCTTGATGGGTTTCTTGTGCCGGAAGGCCGCGACCTGTTTCTCGACGGCCTCGGCGTGCTCGGGGCCGTCGACGACGACGAGATGCGTCACGCCCATGAGCGTCTGCGCCTGGACGGACGCGAGGCACCGCGTCAGCGACGCCGAACCGATCGTCGGCGTGATCACGGTCGTGCGAACGAGTCTTCCTAATTTTTGGCGGTGGTGCTCGAGCAACGCGCTGTTCCCAAACTGCGTCGGGTCGGGGGCGCGGCGCACGTGGGGCGCGTGCACGACGGACAGATTGGTCAGCACGCTCTGATCGTGACGGTGATCGACGAACCCGTCGTAATTCGGAATTCGGTAGATGTCGTCCATCGCGCGCTCGTTCGAACAGTGGGCCGCGTACTCGTCGAGGAAATTCTCGGACCGGTAGGTCTTGCGATACATCTGGACGGCCGCGTTGACCTGCGTGGCGTCGTGAAAGGGCGTCTCGTCGCAATCCATCTCGACGAAGCAGTCGCGCTTGCACCAATCGCGATTCCTGCGGCCCTTGTTCTCGAACAGGAGGACGTCGTCGCGCACCAACAGATCCAGGTGACGATCGCGCACCGACTTGGTGAAGATCATTGCGGCGTCGCAGTACACGACGACGTCCCCGTCCTCGACGCGGCGCATGGCGTCGAGAATCACGTACGGCTTCCAACTCCAGAGCATGTACCCCCGCGTCTTCTCGACGAGGCCGGGCGGAAGACGTTTCTTGACCTCGACGAGATCGGATTCGGCGTACACGAAGGCGCCGTCGAAACCTCCAAAGGTCAGGGCGGAGTGTCGGAGGACCTCGGCGGACTCGGCGTACTCGGACGTCGCAAACGTGCACAGATACACTCGCATTATTGTCGGTCGGCGAACAAAATAGACCGGGATCTTTGACGCGGTCGCGTGCCGAAAAAGAAGTCTTTCGAAACGAACACACAATGAAGATCGAGGTCATCAGAGAAGGCTCGGGGACGTACAAGGTCAAGGCGTCGGCGACCGTTCGCGCGTCGCATCGATCCGTGCTCGACATGTTTCTTCGTCGGGAATGCACGACCAAATTTCGCGACGTCAAGGGATGTCCGTCGTGGGAGCCGCAGGCCGATGGTTCGGTGCTCGCGCGGTACGAAATGAAACCACCGTCGATCGATTTCGATATGCACGTCAGGAAAAGGGATTCGCACGCGATCGAGTTTTGGACGCCGCCGGACGTTGCCGGCGCGTGGTGCGACATTCGCGGCGCGTGGAAAATTCACCCGGTTTTTTTCGGGCTGACGCACGTATCGCTCGACCAGACCATACTCATCAAATCCGCGTGGCTGCGCATGATTCCCATTCAGTCCCTGATCAAGGGCCGCATCAAGAACGTGTTCGAAGATATGCACGATTCGAATACAGGCTTTTTCGGGAGACTGTTCTCGTGTTTTCGGTGAGATTATTATCGGGGTCACGTCCCATGACCAGAATCTGTTTCGCGACGTGCATCACCGGCAAGTACGAACTCAAGTGCAAGAAGCCCGCGACGCAGACGATCCCCTGCGATTTCATCGTCTATACGGACGCCTCGAAAACCATCGAGACGCACGGCGTGTGGCGGACCGTCGACGTCGGCGCCTACGAATACGGCGTCGATCACGGGTACGATTCGAGCGATGCATTCAAAAACTCCCTGTGGAACAATCGTCATCCGTTTAACCGCGCCAAGTTCGTGAAACTCAACCTCCATCGTCTCCCCGAACTCGCGGGGTACGACATCGTCGTGTGGCTCGACGGCACGATCGAGATCACGGACCCGACGTGCGCGGAGCGGTGCGTCGCGCTGATCGGGGACGCGCCGATCATCTTTCGGCACGAACATCGTCGCGGTAATCTCAAGGCCGAGGTCGACGATTCCATGTACAACAAATATATCGGCACGTGGTGGAACGGGCACGAGCAGCCCGCACAGGACGTGCAGGGCCAGTACGTCGATTATGTGAAGGACGGATTCGTCGAACGGTGGATCGAGGACCCGATCGACGAACACGATGGCGTGTGGATCACCTGTTTTGTCGCGTGGAATATGCGGTCGCCGAGGACCAAGGAATTCCTCGACATGTGGTGGCGCGAGAACCTCGTTCACACGACGCAGGACCAGGTCTCGTTTCCATACGTCGCGTGGAAAACCGGGATTCGCCCGCTGTCGTTACCGAGCGCGGGCATAGGCGGCGCCGAGCCCCATAAAAAGACGGATTTTTACGTGAAACACGATCACGGACGGTGAGCGATCATTTCTTGGCCTTGGCTTTGGGTTTCTTGGCCTTGGCTTTGGGTTTCTTGGCCTTGGCTTTGGGTTTCTTGGCCTTGGCTTTGGGTTTCTTGGCCTTGGCTTTGGGTTTCTTGGCCTTGGCTTGGGGTTTCTTGGCCTTGGCTTGGGGTTTCTTGGCCTCTGTTTCGAGAACGCGAAGCCATTTGATGGCCTCGTTGTACTGCGCGCGCGGCACGCCGTCCTTGACCAACAATTTCTTGGCCTGGGCGTCCTTGAGACGATCGATGCGCGCCGTGATGACCGCGGGTCTCTCGCCCTTGAGTTCGTTCTTCGTACTGACCTTCCACTTGGCGATATCGAACGCCCTTTCCTTTCTCTTCATGATGGTCTCGAGCCAATCGATCGCGTCGGCATATTTGGCTCTTGGAACGTTGTTCTTCACAGCCATACCCGCTTTTTTAGCGGCCTTGAGTTCGTCGATGGCTTTTAGAACGTCATCGATCGTCTTTTTCTCGAAGAATTTCTCGACGGCCGGCTTCCATTTCGCGAGAACGAACGGCGCTTTGGGCGTCGCCGCTTTGGGTACATTTTTGATCAGATCTTTCAGGTACTTGATGGCGTCGTCGAAATATTCATCCGGCACGGTCCCCGACATTTCCTTGCCATCGTCCTTGGCATCCTCGAGAACCTCCAATCGCTTCTTGAGAACGGCAAGATTTTTAGAATATTTCTTCTTCATCTGGATTCGCCACAACGCGATCGAAAAAGCCGCCGACGGCGATCCGGCGGGAGATACGACCTCCCCGAGACTCAGCGGATCGTAATCGTCGTCGGGAGACGGGGACGGGGGGGTGGATGGTGGCGGGCTATATGGTGGCGTCGTATACGCGACGGGCGCCGCGACGTACGCCGGCGCGGGCGCGGGTCCGAGACCGGGCTTGTACACGAGGAAATACCATGCGGCGACGCCGCCGCCTACCGCGATCAAAATGAAGAGAAAAACGACGACGATCATTCCGGAGGAATCCGACATCTTTGTATTGTAGGAGAAATTAATTACTCGATCAACGGCGAGAAATCTCTCGAGATTTTCCGGTCGTAATCCTGCTCGAGCGTCGGTCGAGGCTTTTGGTAGAATGATTCTCGCGTCGAGTAAAACGCGACGAGAAGTACAACGATCAATATCGCAAAAAGGAGTACGAGGAGCATATTGAATCAACGGAATATTTATTTATTCTTCGGCCTCTGGATCGCTATCGTCTTCGGGGACCAAATCTTCCTCTGCCATATCCTCTGTCATCATAGGAGATTCCTCCTCCATGGCAGGGGCCTCGTCCTCGAATCCGGACTTCCTCTGTGTGACCGAGTAGTAGATGATGGTGCCGATGACCAGGACCGCGATGGCCGCGATAATGATCATGGTCTGGGTGCTCATTGCCTTCATGATAATTGGTTGGTATACTTCAAGATAAAAAATTTCTCACAGGACCCTGTTCAGAATGTCGTAGTACCGGGGTTGCGGTTAGCGGGGGCAGCGGGGTTCCCGCTTCTTCCACTTCCGCCAGGCCGGGCAGCGCCGGCGTTTGCCACGGCCGGGGGATCGGGATCCCCGCGGGGCAATCTCGGACGCCATGGGTGCATCGGACTCGTCGTCTGACATATCTGGAGAGCCCGATTCGAGAGGCATATCGCCGTCCTCGAACGACGATTTGCGCTGTGCGACGACGTAGTACACGATGGTACCGATGGCCAGGACGGCGATAGCCGTGATGATGATGATTGTCGTCTGGTTCGTCTTCATGATATATATATTTCAGCAAGATATAAATTTTTTTCACTTGAATCCGAGGATCCTATTGAGAATATCGTAATTTTTCCGGAGCCTCTCGGTGTTTCTCGCCACGGCTTCGGTCCTCGCCACGGCTTCGGTCCTCGCCACGGCCGCGGCAGCGTTCGCCTTGGCTTTTTCGGCGGCCGCGGCATCGAGCCGGGCCCTGACGGCGGCGGCGGCGGCCTTGGCGTTCGCCCCGGCCTTGGCGACGGCGTTCGCGCGGGCCCTGACGGCCTCGGAGGTCTTTGTGCGTGCCTCGGCGGCGTCTGTCTTGCGAATCTTGGCCTTGAGCACTTCTCGCGCCGCTTCGCGAGGATCGATCGGCTTTTCTCCCGTCTCGGCGGCTTTTAAAATCTTGGCTCTCGCTTTGGAGACTGCCGCGGCCTTCTTTCGCGCCCTGGCGTTGGCGGCGGCAGTCGCAGCGGTGATATCCTCGGCGTTCTTGACTCTCCGCGCCTCGGCGTTCGCAGCGGCCTTGGCTTTTCGAGCGTCGTCGGCTGCTTTTCGCGCGTTCGCTGCGGCCTTGGCGTTTGCCTCGGCCTTGGCCTTTCTCTCTGCCTTTTTCTTTTCCTTGCCTCTTTTTTCGACCTCTGCCTTTTGAGCGTTCGCCTCGGCCTTGGCCCTTGCTTTCTTCGCGTTCGTCGCGGCCTTGATGATCGCCAGGGCCTTGGCCCTTTTTTCGGCCTCTTCGGACTTCTTGGCGGCGTTCGCTGCGGCCTTTGCGTTCGCTGCGGCCTTTGCGTTCGCTGCGGCCTTTGCGTTCGCTGCGGCCTTTGCGTTCGCTGCGGCCTTTGCTTTCCGTGCGTTCGTAGCGGCCCTGATGATCGCCAGGGCCTTGGCCCTTTTTTCGGCCTCTTCGGACTTCTTGGCGGCGTTCGCTGCGGCCTTGGCGTTCGCTGCGGCTTTCTGGGCGTTCTCTTCGGCCTTGGCGTTCGCGATGGCCTTCTCGAGTTCGGCCTCGAAATTGAAATTCAGAGCAGCGGCTCGCCGGGCGTTCGCCGAGGCCTGCCGGGCGTTCGCCGAGGCCTGCCGGGCGTTCGCCGAGGCCTGCCGGGCGTTCGCAGCCGCCTCG
>JBIPMC010000152.1:0-5307 GCA_044369345.1 Terrimicrobiaceae bacterium | reverse complement strand
CCACCGTGCTGGTGGACAACGGCTTCGCCAGTCAGGAAGCCATCGAAAAACTCGAAGCGCAAAACCCCGGCCTGCAAATCCTCGCCGCCATGGGTTTTCGGCGCTTTTCAATGAGAGGTGACGAGAAAGCCGGACTGGAATGGACCTTGGTCTGCCTGGCCTACAACCTCAAACGCCTCCACATCCTCGGAGCCACCCCGAAACCGGCGTGAACGAAGCTAAAAACCGCCCTCATCACCTCCAAACACGGAATTCAAGCAACTCGATACCATAAAAAAGAGCCCCACCCGGTCATGACAACGCACTTCAAAAAAATCGTAACCCGAGATTTGGAATCGGCGGTTTCTTAAGCCGCCAGGCTGCGAGGTGAAAAAGCAAATTCCTAGCATTCATTCAGAACACCATGCGGCAAGGATGGGGTTCCATTCTGTGGAGGCATTGAACGAAGGCGAGTTTGGGCGAGTCTTCGTGCATCTTCTTAAGGGCGGCTTCGTCTTCGGCAATGCGGGTTAGGAGGTTGCGCAACATGTCGAGTTGCTGCTTGAGCATCCCATGGACACTCGAAAGCAGAGCGCGCCCCAATCCGGCGCCGCCTCTCCTTCGTCGTAAGCTTCCAGAATCCGTTCGCTTAAATCCCAGGAGATCGTTCGTCGATTGCCAGTCGACTATATTATATGCTTGCTGGCTTTGCTATTTATTGGATTTCTCTAAACATTGAAGCGGAACTCGATTACATCGCCGTCCTGCACGACATACTCTTTGCCTTCGAGGCGGAGTTTGCCGGCTTCGCGGGCTTTCGCTTCGGAGCCGAGGGTGATCAGATCGGTGAATGAAACGATCTGTGCCGCGATAAATCCGCGCTCGAAATCGCTATGGATCACGCCCGCAGCCGCCGGGGCCTTGTCTCCGGCGTGGATCGTCCAGGCCCGGCTTTCCTTCGGGCCGGTGGTCAAATAAGTACGTAGTCCGAGGAGGTGATAGGCGGCGCGGATGAGTTGACCCACGCCGCTATCGTCAACGCCGAGACCCGCCAAAAACTCCCTCGCTTCTTCGGGCGGTAGTTCGGCGAGTTCGCTTTCAATCTGCGCACTGATCACCACCGCTTCGCAACCAAGGTGGTCGGCAGCGTATTGGCGAACGGCGCGGACATGTTTTGCGGCGGCCGTGTCGCCTTCGAGATTGGCCAGATCGTTTTCGCCGACATTGCAGGCGAAGAGTGTGGGTTTGGAGGTGAGGAGGAAAAATCCGCGCAGAATGTCTTTCTCGGAGTCGGAGAGTTCGAGCGTGAGGGCGGGCTTGCCGGCATCGAGGTGGGGGAGGAGTTTTTCTGCAAGCGCGACTTCGGCTTTGGCCTCCTTGTCGCCGCTGCGGGCAGCCTTCTGGTTTCGCTCGGCGCGTTTTTTTACGGAGGCCAAGTCGGAGAGGATGAGTTCTGTGTTGATCACCTCGATGTCGCGCACCGGATCAACCGTACCCGCGACATGGTGGATGTCACTGCTCTCAAAACACCGCACCACTTGGATGATCGCATCGACCTCGCGAATGTGGCTTAAAAACTGATTTCCCAAACCCTCGCCCTCGCTCGCGCCGGCGACCAATCCCGCGATGTCCACAAACTCGATTGCGGCGGGTAGAATTTTTTCCGACTTCGAAAGCTCGGCCAGCTTTTGCAACCGGTCGTCAGGCACATTCACGATGCCGACATTTGGCTCGATTGTGCAGAACGGAAAGTTTGCCGCTTGCGCCTTGCGGGTGCGGGTGACGGCATTGAAGAGAGTGGACTTCCCGACATTCGGCAGTCCGACGATTCCGGTTTTCAACATAGGCGCGGGACACTAGCTACTCGCCTGCGAAAGGAAAAATCTTCTTTTGCCCGCGCCGTCGGCATTTATTGAAGCCATCCCATGTCCGCCGGTCGCTCCACAAACTCGCTGATTCAGATTGAAGTCCCGATCGCCCGATCGCCTTACAAGGTGCTTGTCGGTCCGGGACTCCTTGCAGATTGCGGCCCCTTAATCGCTGAAATTCTGAAGCCCTCCCGCTGCGCGCTGGTCACTGATTCGAATGTCGGTCCGCTCCATGCCGAGGACGCTGAAACCTCGCTTCGCCAAGCTGGCTGCGACCCCATTCGCATCACCGTTCCTGCCGGAGAATCCTCCAAATCCTTCGATCAAACCTCAAAAATCTGCGACGAGATGATCGCAGCAGGGCTCGACCGTTCATCGTTCCTAGTCGCCCTTGGTGGCGGAGTAGTCGGCGACCTCACAGGCTTTGTCGCGGCCATTTACTATCGAGGCATTCCTTGCATCCAAATACCAACCACCATCGTCGCGCAGGTGGACAGCTCCGTGGGGGGGAAAACGGGCATCAACGCCCCCGGCGGCAAAAATCTTATCGGAGCTTTCCACCAACCGCGTCTTGTGATTGCCGACACTGAGACGCTCCTCACCCTGCCGCCCCGCGAGTTTCACGAAGGCTTCGCTGAAATCATCAAACACGCCGCCATTCGAGATCCCGAAATGCTCGTAGCCAACGACAACCCCGACGGCATAGCTTCTCTGATCGCCAGAAATGTCGCCATCAAAACCGCCATCGTCGCAGAGGATGAATTTGAGACCAAAGGCCTCCGCGCGCTTTTGAACTTCGGGCATACCATTGGCCACGGCATCGAAAACGCCGGCGGCTACGGACGCCTCCTCCACGGCGAAGCCATCAGCCTCGGTCTCATCGCCGCCTGCCGTCTATCGGTGGAAAAATCCAGACTCCCCCAAGCCGCCGCCGACCAAATCATCGCTGCACTAGCCCGTCACAACCTTCCCCAAAACCTCCCCGCCGACATCTCCACCGAATCGATCCTCGCCGCGCTCCAAAAAGACAAAAAATTCCACGCCGGCGCGATCCGCTTCGTCCTTCTGCGCAATCTTGGCGACGCCTTCGTTTCCGACGCCGTCAGCGCGAAGGACATCGAGCGCGCCATCGAAGCTTTGCGCTGAGATTTTGTAAAATCGGTTTGCCGCCCGGATCTCGGCGGTGCATTAGTTTTGTTTGATATGGAGAGGTGGCAGAGTGGTCTAATGCGCCGGTCTTGAAAACCGGAGGTCCGCAAGGTCCCGTGGGTTCGAATCCCACCCTCTCCGCCAATTCAAGATTCCTTGTTTTGTTTGTTCTCGTTGGATGTAGCAGTTTGGCCAAAATTCGATGGTCTTCGAAGGATTTGCGGTTCTGTCTTTTCTGAAGGTATAACGACGCTTCGGGCCTAAAACTTGGGTCGGCAGCTGCGTGCCAAGCCCTAGCTTGTTCTCGATTTTGGGCGTTCTCCCCTTCGTGGCTTTGTGACTTCGTGCGAGGCTGTTTTTTTTATTTGCGGGCCCTCTTCCGGGGGGGAGAGACACCCACAGTTCTTGAGCTGTCCGCGTTAAGCGGCCATGGAGTTCGTTCTTGTTCCCACCCTACCGACCCTCTTGCATGGCCGCCGTGCAAACGCTCGACACCCTCATTGCCCAAGCGGCTTCGTTCGTTTGGGGGCCATGGCTGCTTTTCCTGCTTTTCGGAACCCACCTTTTTCTCACCTGTCGGACTGGTTTCATCCAATGCCACCTCGGCCACGCGCTGAGACTCTCGATAACGAAAGATGCCGACTCGCCTGGCGACATCAGCCAATTCGGCGCTTTGGCGACCGCCCTCGCGGCGACGATTGGCACAGGAAATATCTACGGCGTAGCTGGCGCGGTGATTCTTGGCGGACCGGGTGCGGTTCTTTGGATGTGGCTGACGGGGGTTTTTGGCATCGCGACGAAATACGGCGAAGCACTGCTCGCAGTGAAATACCGCACGGTGAATGCGAAGGGCCAGATGAGCGGCGGCGCGATGTATGTGCTCCAAAACGCCCTCAAGGCGCGTTGGGCGGGAATTCTCTTCGCGGTCTTCACAGCGATTGCGGCGTTTGGCATCGGGAACATGGTTCAGTCGAACGCGATTTCCGACTTGGTGGTGGCGAAGAAAGGCCTACTCCCGTTCGCCGCGGACGAGTGGCAGCTCAAAGTCGGCGTCGGGATTTTTCTCGCCGTGCTGACGGCGGCCGTGATTCTCGGCGGGGTTTCCTCGATTTCGAAATTCTGCACCGTGCTCGTTCCCTTCATGGCGGCGGCTTATGTGCTCGGTTGCCTCATCCTGCTCGCCTTCAATTGGGATAAACTCGGCTCAACCATTCACCTGATCGTCACCAGCGCCTTCACCGGCCAGGCGGCTGCGGGAGGATTTGTCGGGGCGGGAATCGCCGAGGCCATGCGCTACGGAATTGCTCGCGGGCTTTTCTCGAACGAATCCGGTCTTGGCAGCGCGCCCATCGTGGCAGCAGCCGCGCAAACCCGCGATCCGGTGCGCCAGGCACTCGTTTCGAGCACGGGGACTTTTTGGGACACCGTGGTCGTCTGCGCCATGACCGGCCTCGTTCTCGTCTCCTCCGGGGATTGGCAAACGGCCGGTATCTCGAAGGCCGGTCTGTGCGATGCGGCCTTCCACCACCTCGGTTTGTTCGGCGACGCCGTGCTCATTCTCGGCCTGCTGACTTTCGTTTTTTCGACAATCCTTGGGTGGTCCTACTACGGCGAAAAAGCCGTCGAATACCTCGTCGGCATCCGCGCGGTTTTCCCCTACCGCTGCCTCTGGGTGGCGCTGGTTTTTGTCGGCTCAGTCTGGAAAAGCGACGCCGTCTGGAATTTCTCCGACATGATGAACGGCCTCATGGCGATTCCGAATATCATCGCCCTCCTGCTTCTCAGCGGCGTGATCGCCTCGGAGACGAAGCGCTATTTCGACAGCCCACTTCATAAATAGTCGGCTGCATCTCGCCGCTTTTGTCGTTTTTTAAACAACAGAGCGCGGAATTTGCAAAAAAGCCGCCAGCGTTTCGGCTTAATCTTGCCCCTCCCCTGAGAAACGGAGTTGGCACGGTGCTTGCTTTATTGAAAACAAGATCAGCCCGGTCGAGGGATTGAGTTCAAAAACTTGGAAGAGAGTTTGAACTCTGGGACGGCCGGGCTGTTTCTATTTTCTGAAAAAACATGAATCAAACTCAGACCATCCGCAGGGGTGAAGACCCCGCCAACAGGATCGGATTAGTATTGTCAGCCTAGGTGGTTCTGACAGATTCACGCCGGCTACAGCCAAGAAAGGAGGGGAAATATAATACCATGAAATTCGCAACAATCGCCGCCGTAGCGGCTCTCGCGATCGCCGCTCTCGGCCTCGGCGCTTGCGCCAGCAAGCCAGCTCCGGCTCCGGCCCCGAGCTCGATCGGAACATCCA